>NZ_JBHSFT010000020.1:0-284664 GCF_042654105.1 Oceanobacillus aidingensis
AATGGAGGTATATTCCTTGACTTACCTAATGTTTTTAATATTAATCAATGAAAATTAGAGAAAAACAGCGATATTTTAAGAAAATGAAAGTATATTGAGGGAGGATGGTAATCATGCAAGCGGAACATTTAACTAAAGAAGATATCACTTATTTTAAAAAAAGGCTTTTAGACATGAAAGAGGAAGCGGAAGCCCATATAGAAACAGATAATAATCAAGATGATGAACTTGCTTCCGTCAATAATCATCCGGCAGATTTAGGAACAGAGCAGTTTGAACAGCAGCGGGAGGCCGGGTTCAATCTAATGCGAAAAGAAGAGATTACAGAAATTGACGATGCGTTACAAAGAATAGAAGATGGCACATACGGAATCAGTGAAAAATCCGGAAAACCCATCCCTAAAGAAAGACTTGAGGTATTGCCTACTGCAAGCATTCTTGTGGAAGAAGCTTCCGACACAGAATAATTATCTGGGACTAAAAACAGAATAACAAACAAGCAGAGACTTATTTTATCCAAGTCTCTGCTTTTTTTTTGCATGTAACCTTCAGCGGAAAGTTTCTTTACAGCTCCCGGCTGAAGGAATTTCACTTTATATAAATCTGGTCCGCTGCTGCTGAATCCAGCTTTGCATTCTATTAAATAACGGGATAAACAAAATCGCGATAATAATTCCTTTAATAAAATTGAACGGAAGCACCCCGCCGATAACGGTAACCCACTTCACTTGCTCAGACATTTCCCAGCCCATAAACCAGCCGTACGCCGGTAAAATGAAGTAATAGTTGAGTACGCTCATGCCAACCGCCATGATAACGGTACCCGCTGCAAGCCCTGTAATAAGACCTTTTAAGCCTTTGACCCGATGATAAATGAGTGATACTGGCAATACAATCATAACCCCTGCCACAAAATTAGATAACACGCCAATCGGCTCTCCAGAACCAGATACAGCCAGATATAACAAGTTTTTAAATCCTACGACAAGCACTCCGGCCAACGGTGAGAATATCAACGATGCGATTAACGCTGGAACATCACTGAAATCGACCTTTAAATATGGTGTTGGTAAAAATGGCAACGGAAAATTGATAAAAAATAACACGAGTGAAATAGTACTTAATAATGCTATAATAATTAACTTTAACAGCTGATTTTTCTTCTTTTTTTGCATCAGTCTGCCTCCTCCATCATTTTTCCGATTCCAACTCGTGATGAAGGTTCGATGCTATTCTTTATTTTGTGTATAACCCAGAAAAGCGGTATCTCTTTACTAAACATTATCATGCCTATCCCGCTAAAAAAACCCTAAAGCTTTTGAGGCTTTAGGGTTCTGTGTCATCGCTAAATAAATACGCAAAAACATACACGTATAGTGAATAAAATAAGCTCGACATCTTCTCCCATCCAGACTATCACTGTCGGTTCTGGAATTTCACCAGATCAACTGTAACGTTATACAGTTCGCGGACTATTTCCGCCGGTCGGGAATTACACCCTGCCCCGAAGATTGGAATCGAATATTTAATTTAGGTATAGTATACCATATAAAACGCATTTGACAAGAGAAAAATTTTTAATTCAATATATCTTCACATTATCCATTTTTCTCATCATATAATGGGTTTAAATTTTCTTTTCCTGTCATATTTTCAAGCATCGTTACTAATAATTCAATTTCCATTTCCATATCTTTTTTACTTACTGTTTCTACAGGTGAATGCATATACCTGAGCGGCAGGGACACCAGCGCTACTGGCACACCTTTGCCTGTATAGCGCATTTTATCTGCATCTGTACTTGTCGCCTTAGGTGTTAACTCATATTGTAAAGGTATGTCTTTTTCCTTCGCTGCTTTTTTCAGCCACTGATTGATTTTACGGTGAATTGGAGCGCCTTTAGCTAAAACCGGACCGCCTTCTAACTCAACTTCCACTTGCTTTTTCGTATTCACATTAGGGTGGTCCGTTGCAAAGGTTACATCCATAGCGATGGCAAAATCCGGCTCTATACCAGCAGCGGCAAAATACGCCCCTCCCATATTTGTTTCTTCATTGACCGTACTTGCGCCATAAACACCAATGGACAAACCTTTTTCAGAGAGCCTGCGAATTACCTCCGCAACCATAAAAGCTCCGGTACGATTATCCAATCCTCTCGCTGAAATATAACGGTCCTGTAATATTTCCGGCTCCGTTTTGAACACACAGAGATCGCCAACCTGCACCTTCCTGAGCGCTTCTCCCTTTGATTGAAAGCCGCAATCAATGTATAAGTCCTGTACATCAAAATCACCCTTTATTCCGCCGAGATGCTGCGCATTTACCCCAACAACACCTGTAAAGGTTTCCTGATAGCCCAGCACCGTTACCCGCATCCCTACAGCTGCTTTTGGATTGACGCCACCCATTTTTTCAAAAAATAAAAAGCCTCGCTCATCGATGCGTTGAATCATTAAGCCAATTTCATCACAATGACCTGCTAAAAGTACTTTAAATGGAGCAGCCGGATTCAATACTGCAATTGCATTGCCGACATGATCTGTTCTGATTTCATCCGCAAACTCCTTAACATAGTGGATCCATTTCTTTTGAATTTCCATTTCCATACTTGATGGAGACGGGGTATGAAGTAAATCCATTAAAAAATCATATTGTTTATCTGCCATTTTATAGCCTCCTATCACCTATTCTTCCATCTAAAGTGATTTACCATTCACGCTTCATTTGAAGGAGGAAGATTTACAGAACCTCTCCATAATTAAGTAACAACTGTTTACCAAATTTACAGAAGAAGGTACACTTACTATATCAAATAATTGAAATGAGGGATATAGATGTCATTAAACGAATGGTATGACAAAGGACTTGATCCAGATGAATACATTGAAGCAATGGAAGTAAATAAAGAGGATTTATTATACATCTATGATAATTTTTCATTACCAGCTGATGAAGCCTTTTTTGAAGAAGTTAAAAATAAGAACTTAAGAGCCATTATTCTTACAGAAGATTGGTGTGGCGACGCGATGTTAAATATGCCGATTCTTCTTAAAATTTCAGAGGCTGTCAATATGCCTGTTAAAGCTTTGCTTCGGGACGATAATCTTGAATTAATGGATCAATACTTGACAAACGGAACAGCAAGATCAATTCCGATTATCATTTTTATTGATTCAGAAGGAAATGAGGCTGGCAAATGGGGACCGAGGGCGTCTAAAATTCAAGCTTATATAGATGAAGCACGTGCGCAGCTTCCTTCTAAGGATGCCGATGACTTTGAGGAAAAACAAAAACAAATGCATCGTTTTATCTCCAAATCTTATCGGGACGACCAAGATAATTGGTCCATTGTTTATGAAAGTATGAAAGAAACGTTGAAAGCAATATAATATTTTCTAAAAGCATCCATTCACCTGTGTAATGGATGTTTTTTTAAAGATGGGAGCGGATATTGTCTACTCCTGCGGGAAAAGCAACAGGTAGACCTGATCAGGAAGCGGTTTTCTTCCGAAGAGACTGAAGTGTTGCTTCGGAAAGCGACTTCCCGGAGCGGACATCTGCTCTCCTCTTTTTCATAAATGCTCCAGACAAAAACACTCCCCCTGGGCATGCAAGGCAGCTGCAAAAGAAAACGAATAATGACCCCTGCTCTCTGCACATACTAACCGATATAGATTGGAGGGCTCCCGATGAACGTACGTTTTTTCAGACTGCTTTATTACCGTATACCCAATATCCTGAAACTCCTGCTGCTTGTACTGATCGCGATGCCGTTCTTTGGATACCTTATTTATTTAATTGAACCGGAAACCTTCCCTTCATTAACAGATGGTATTTGGTGGGCGCTTGTCACCGGGGCGACTGTCGGCTATGGAGATTATGTGCCGGCAACATTAATCGGGAGATTACTTGCTGCATTTTTAATTTTAAGCGGCGGGGGGTTAATTGCATTCTATATTGCATCCTTATCTACGACCGTTATTAAACGTGAAAAAAAATCACAGGAAGGAAAGCTCGCTTTTCATGGAACAGACCATTATGTCTTTATCGGTTTTAATGAACGGACCCGTCAGCTTGTCCATTTAATCATCGAATATTACTACAATAAGAAAATCGTTATCATTGACCGGACATTGAATAACCTCTCTTACACCAAATTGCCAGTCCATTACATTAAAGGCAATGCAACAGAAGATGCCATCCTGCATATGGCCAATATCAAAGCAGCATCCTGTGTTTTTATTGCTGCAGATAATCAAAAATCAGATTATGAATCGGATACACATACTATACTGACTACGATTGCTGTTCGCGGAAATAACCCTGATATCCCTATCGTTTCCGAAATTCTCTCCAAGAAGCAGATTGATAATGCTGCCCGTGCAGGAGCAACAACGATTATCCGATCAAATGATTTTATGAGCAGCCTGTTTTTTCATGAATTGGATCCCGAGGTGCAATCGACACCGTTTGAAGATATTTATCACCTTCTCACCCAGCAAAAATTTGTTCATCGAGCTGTACCTTCTTCTTTAACAGGAAGAACCTATACAGAAGCAGTCACTTCTTTCTTGGAAAAAGAGATTCTAGTAATTGGCATTATTCGTGAAAAAGACTATATCCTTCATCCGGAGACAACATATATACTTGAAGAAAAAGATACCCTTATCTGTCTCAGCAAACGGCAGCATTGAAAGCATAATTGTTAGATTAGCCATTTCCTATAGATTGTGATATACTGTTTTATTGTTGAAAAAGTACGTGTTCAAAAGATGCAGAAAAAGATAACGGTTTTAATCAGCTGATTCTCAGCAAAAATTGATAAAAACCTCACCAAAATCTGGTTTTTCTTTTTCCATCCGCTTTGGATAGCTTATAAAAGGTATAAAAAGATATAGGAGATGTTTAATGTGACTGCAAACTTAGAAATTGGTCAAGTAATAGAAGGAAAAGTAACTGGTATCCAGCCTTATGGTGCATTTGTTGCAATTGATGGAGACACCCAGGGGTTAGTTCATATTTCTGAAATCATGCACGGATATGTAAAAGATATTAATGAACACTTGAATGTCGGTGATACAGTTAATGTGAAAGTCATTCAAATTGATGAAGAAAAAGGAAAAATTTCTTTATCTATCCGCGCTACCGAGGAAGCACCAAAAGAGACGGTGAAACAAGAGAATACCGCAAACAATTATGATTCTAATAATGACTCAAGCGGTTTTAATATTCTGAAGGACAAATTACAGGACTGGATTGACCAGACACAGAATAAGTAAGACAAAAATCGTCACCCAAGAGCGTTATCGCTCTTGGGTGATTTTCATATTCTGTTACCTCTGTTCTTCGGACTTTGTTTCTCTTCTAAACAGCCTATTATTATCCTCTTTTTTAAGAACATCCCGTTATTTTCAACCTTTTTTCCAGAACGTTATTTTCCTTTTGGGCACCCCCCCTTTCAGACCCTTAGCCTTGATTTCATCACATTAATAGATTAAAGTAGAATAAGATATGGAATCAATTTTTAAGGGGGAAATCTAAATGACACATGTTACGTTTAAATATGATAAAGCACTTTCATTTTTTGGCAAAGAAGAGATTAAAAACTTGTCTCCATTTGTATTGCGTGCGCACCAGATGATTCATGAAAAAATTGGTGCAGGTAATGACTTTTTAGGCTGGGTGGATCTACCTAAAAACTATGATCAGGAAGAATATGCACGCATCAAGAAAAGTGCAGAAAAAATTAAAAATGACTCTGATATCCTGCTTGTTATCGGTATCGGCGGTTCTTATCTTGGAGCGAAAGCAGCGTTAGAAATGCTCAACCACTCCTTCCAAAATCTGCTTTCCTCAGAAGAGCGAAAAGCACCTCAACTTATTTTTGTTGGCCACCACCTAAGCTCTACTTATATGAGTGAACTGACAGATATACTGAAAGATAAAGATTTCTCTATTAATGTTATTTCTAAAAGTGGAACAACTACAGAGCCTGCCATTGCTTTCCGTATCTTTAAAAAGCTGCTGGAAGAAAAATATGGTCAAGAAGAGGCTAAAAAACGTATCTATGCAACAACCGACCGCAAACGCGGCGCATTAAAAACTACAGCTGATGAAAACGGTTATGAAACATTCGTTATTCCTGATGATGTCGGCGGACGTTATTCTGTATTAACTGCAGTAGGTCTATTACCGATTGCAGCAAGCAACATTGATATAGATGCTATGATGAAAGGGGCACAAACTGCCATGGAAGACCTGGCTGTTCCTGACGTCTATCGCAACCCGGCATATCAATATGCAACCGTGCGTAACATTCTGTATCAAAAAGGAAAAGTAACTGAGTTGCTCATTAATTATGAGCCGGCGCTTCAATATTTTTCTGAATGGTGGAAACAGCTGTTTGGTGAAAGTGAAGGGAAAGATCAAAAAGGTATCTACCCGTCATCTGCCAACTTCTCTACAGACTTACACTCCCTTGGACAATATATCCAAGAAGGAAGAAGAAATATTTTCGAAACCATCCTTCATGTGAATGAGCCTAAGAAGAATTTGAAGGTAGAAGAAGAAGAAAATGATTTGGATGGCTTAAATTATCTGGCTGGCAAAAGTATTCATGAAATTAACGATAAAGCATTCCAAGGAACCTTATTAGCACATACAGATGGTGATGTTCCAAACCTGATTATCGAGGTTCCAAAACTGGATGCATATACTTTCGGCTATTTAGTATACTTCTTTGAAAAAGCATGTGCTGTCAGCGGGTATCTGCTTGGTGTTAATCCATTCGATCAGCCTGGTGTAGAAGCATATAAGAAAAATATGTTTGCCCTGCTTGGTAAAGCTGGTTTTGAAGCAGAAAAAGAAGAACTTGAGAAGAGATTGTAAAAAATAGAAAACCTTTCTTTTATGGAGAGAATCCATAAAAGAAAGGTTTTCTGCATTTGTGAGCACCGTTAAATAAGCAATCTTTAATAAAAATAAATTTAATAAACTTTTTTAAAAGTTTTTGGTTTATTTTTATTAACAGCGGGTATTACTATAATTGTAAGGCTTTCTCGTATTCCCCCTGTAGGCAGAGCGTATTCACGCTTTGCTTTTTTTTGTCCTAAAATGAATAACTGCAAGTTTCTGGTCAGCTTTCTATCTTTCTGAGGAATCTTTGTTATAATAGAAAAATGAAATCATGTAAGGAGGCAAACGAAGAATGAGTATTTTTGAAGAGGTACATGACCGTAAGCAAACCAAATCAATGAAATGGGATATGCTTCAAAAAAGATTCCAGTCGGAAGATGTTATCCCAATGTGGGTAGCAGATATGGACTTTAAAGCCCCGGAAGCTGTGAATCAGGCGCTTATTAAACGTGCAGAGCACGGAATTTACGGATATACAGTAATCGATGAAGATGTCACATCTTCTATTACAGATTGGGTTAAAAACCGGCACGGATGGGATATCCAAGCGGACTGGCTTAACTACAGTCCTGGCGTGATCAATACGCTACATATGGCATTGCAGGCATTCACTGAACCCGGCGATAAGATTATGATTCAAACACCTGTGTACACACCCTTTTATAATATTATAAAGGTGTTGGACCGTGAGGTTGTAAAGAATCCATTAATTCAACAAGATGACTATTACACCATAGATTTTGAGGATATGGAAAAGAAACTAGCAAGCGGTGTGAAGGCATTTATTTTATGTTCACCTCATAATCCGGTAGGGCGTGTCTGGACAGAGGAAGAGCTTCGAAAAATGGCAGAGCTGTGTTTACAATATGATGCGATGATTTTCTCTGATGAAATTCATGCTGATTTAGTTTTCAAAGGACATAAACATCTGCCAATTGCCAGTTTATCAGAAGAAATTGCTGATAAAACCATTACTTGCATGGCTCCCTCTAAAACTTTTAATTTAGCAGGCTTGCAAGCTTCCTATGCCGTGACGCCAAACAAGCAAAACAAACAAAAATTAGAAAAAGCATTTCTCCGTCAAGGTTTAAATAACTCTTTAAACGGAATGGCTATTACAGCTATGGAAGCAGCCTACCGTCATGGCGGGCCTTGGCTGGAAGAACTGCTCGAAGTTGTTGAAAGCCATACAGCATATATTAAAGAAATGTTTGCCGCTCATGCACCTGAACTAAAAGTAATCAAGTCGGAAGGAACCTACCTTGTCTGGGTAGATTGCTCCCAGCTGAATATGGATAAAAAAGAATTAAACCGATTCATGATTGATAAAGGACGAGTCGGCTTAAATCCTGGTCAGGACTATGGAGATGAAGGGGACGCTTTTATGCGTATTAATGTTGCATGCCCCCGGGCAACCATTGAAGAAGGCGTACAACGAATTATTCATGCAGTCGAGGCATGGAGAGCATCTACTAATTAATTAGAAAAGAGTAAAAACTGCATTCATCCTTGGGAGAATGCAGTTTTTATTATCATGAAATCAGACATTATTATATTTCACAGCCAAATGCAATTACATCTTTAGCCGTTTTCTTCGTTTTTCTGTTTATCATTATTTTCCGTCGGATCAGTCGGTGCGTCCTGCTCTTCCCCGCTTTGAGAATCTCCGCTGATTACTCCGCAAACGATACGGTCTCCTGAATTACCTGCCGGCTGGCTCATCCCATCATCTACCCCATCATGAATAATTAAAGAAGTTCCGTTATCTGCCGTCAGGCTATTTTTTCCTTTTTTTAATGTTGCCTCATTAATAATCAGCTCTTCTTGAACAGCCCCGTCCGCATCTGCTTCAATATTCGGGAGATCACCGACGTGCGGTCCATCTGTTTGCATCAGACCATGGTCTTTCCCATCCGGGTTAAAATGATTTCCGCTGGAAGAAAAATCAGGCTCCTCACATTTTCCGTATTCATGAACATGTATTGCATGAAAACCAGGACTTAAACCTTCTACTTCCACATTTACAGAAACACTGCCATCGGTTTCATTTAATCTGGCTGTTCCTACACGATCTCCATCCGCATTATACATCTCCAGCGTTTCTGAGTTTTCATGCGGCAGCAAGCATCCTGATAAAAAAAATAACATCATTAGAGAGAGCATCCATAACTTTTTATTCCGTCGTCGCATCGATAAGCTCCTTTACCTTTTTTTATAGTTTAGGCAAAGAAGTAATTTTTAATCAAAAAACTCCTCAAATCTTATTGATTAGAGGAGGTATTTGTCACATTATTATTTTTTTGCGTTTGCTGTAAAACATCCTGGTACTCCTGCTCAAAACGTTCCTGATCTTTTTTCGACTTTTTCATCATCCACCGCATCACTGTGACGGCCAATGCGATAAAAATAATTAGTGATATCACTGCAGGAATATACTCCATTTTATCTTCCGGGAAATAAAGAAATGGCATCATAAAGCTATTCACACCTTTCTGAAGACAATTATATCAAATATTCGATGCATGTAAATATGAGCATTTTTGAAAACCATATGTATATACATAAAAGCGCCCTGAAATCAGGACGCTTTTATGCATCATGTAAAATTATTCACCTAAATGTTCTTTAATTACGTCAGCGATACCGTTTAAAGCATCCGCTTCGTCTTTTCCGTCTGCTCTTACTTCAATTTCAGCACCTTTTGGAATTCCTAAAGACATTACACCCATGATGGATTTAAGGTTAACATTTTTACCTTTGTAGCTCACTTCAATTTCTGAATCAAATTGACCAGCTTTATTTACTAACAAAGTAGCCGGACGTGCGTGTACTCCAGTTTCTGCAGTGATTGTAAAAGTTTGCGATTTCATTATATACAACATCCTTTCTTTTTTTGAAAACCTGTATCGTTTATGTACCAAATTAATTAATTCACATAAACCTATGTTCTATTATATACAAAAATCACGAAATATGAAATACATAACTGCTTTTTTTATGAAATAAAGAATCGGATACGCTTTCATTTTGAATTCACACTTAGTTTAGAAACAACTATACATACACAGCTTTGTGTTCCAATCTTTGAATTTTTCTGCTTTTTATTTTGAAAATGGATTCATTTGTTTTTCAAAAATCTTTATGATACCTTTAATTTAAAGACGGAAACTAATAATGGAGGGATATGAAAATGAGTGTACATATCGGAGCAAAGCAGGGAGAAATAGCAGATAAAATCTTATTGCCGGGCGATCCGTTGCGGGCAAAATACATCGCAGAAAATTATTTAGAGGATGCTGTATTATATAATGAAGTCAGAGGCATGTACGGGTATACCGGCACTTACAAAGGAGAGCGTGTTTCTGTACAGGGAACCGGCATGGGTGTCCCTTCTATCTCCATCTATGTGAATGAGCTGATTCAAAGTTATGATGTCAAAAAACTGATTCGCGTCGGCACATGCGGTGCAATTCAAAAAGATGTCAAGGTCCGTGATGTAATCCTGGCACAGGGAGCCACAACAGACTCGCAAATAAATCAGCTTATTTTTAACGGCATTGATTATGCGCCAATTTCTGACTTTGAATTATTAAAAAATGCTTATGATGCCGGAACAGAAAAAGGATTACAGCTCCGTGTCGGAAATGTATTTACAAGCGATACCTTCTATCGTGATAATGCCAAAGAAGTAAATGAATTACTTGCCAAATATCAAGTGCTTGCCATTGAAATGGAATCTACTGCATTATATACCCTGGCTGCGAAATACGGACGTCAGGCATTATCCATTCTTACTGTTTCTGATCATATCATCACCGGCGAAGAAACAACAGCAGAAGAGCGTCAAACCACATTCCATGAAATGATGGAAATAGCATTAGACACGATTATTCAATAAAACGAAACTTCATTCAGCGGGAGTTTCACAGACGATTCTCCGTGATAAATTATTACAGAGAAGGCTCAAGCACTTCCAGGAATACACTTTTCTAATCTGCAAAACCGCATATTCCTGATAGCACCTGAGCCTTCCTTTTATTCCGGTACAAACTATGGTAAAATATTTAGAAAACTTGATTGTCACCAAGCCTGTAGGTGACAACCTTAGCTACACTTATGCAGTAAGAAAGTATATACTTTTTTAACTGCCAAAAATTGATGCGTTACTTAGGAAGGAAGTTCCCTCATCCATGACTTTATTAACGAATTTCCCATTATGGGCTGCACTCATTGCGATTGTGTTCGCTCAAGTTATAAAGATACCAATTAAACTGATTTTCACCAAAGAATTTCAGCCTGGACTTGCTTTCAGTACAGGGGGAATGCCCAGCAGCCATTCTGCAGCAGTGACATCGTTAGCTACTGCTGTCGGCATTGCAGAAGGTGTATCATCAAGTGTATTTGCGCTTGCTTGTATATTCAGTGTCATTACCATGTTTGATGCTTCCGGGGTCCGCAGGCAGGCTGGTGAACAGGCAATTGTGATTAATCAGCTCGTCCGTGATTTTCAATTGATTACCTCCAGCGCCAAAGACTGGAGCAAAAAGAAAGAAAATGAAAAAATACAAGAACTGAAAGAATTACTCGGGCACCAGCCGATTGAAGTATTTTTTGGCGCCATCACAGGAATTATTATTGCCTTTTCTCTTGCACCGTTTTTTTCTTATTAATCCATAAGAACCAAAAGACCAATGCTCCTGCTGGGAGCATTGGTCTTTTCTTTTATGTAATCCCATTTCTCTGTTAAAACATTTGATAGCCGCTTTTCCTTAAAAACCGGATAACCAAACCAGATACAATCGTTCCAATAAAACCAGATAATAAAATCACAATATCAGCAATTGTTAAAGCAACAATTCGTTCTCCAAGCGCCGAAAAAGATTCCCCCGGACTTGTGAAATAGCTGAAAAAAGAAACATTATCTATAATAAAAATCATTAGAATCGGATATAAGCACGCCATCAGCCATGTTTTTCTTAATAACATATTTAATATAAATGCAATTCCAAAAAAGATAACAAAATATAATACAACAGAAACAACAAGTTGAACCATTCTCTTCCCTCCGTCCTTTCTAAGGATGCATACAAAGCACATTTTATCTTAAAATGACAAAAAAGCAAAGCAGCATCTGCCAACCTTTGCTTTTTTGTCACTATATTTCTATCTATTATTATTTATAATAAATGAAAGTTTCCTTTTTTCAGTAATAATTGCCATCCGCCTAATTGAAATAAATAATGATTATCGTAAATTCGTTTGACTAATACAGCTCGCCACCCAAACACCTTTCGATTCTTTATGACCGCCACTCCGTCTTCTTGACCTAAAGTGGCGAGCATTCCTTGTTTAACCGGCTGACAAGCAGTAAGTTCTTTATTCCGTAACCTGGAAGAAACATTTTTTGCGACTACAGCGGCTTCCTCGATAGCTTTTTTTGCAGTTGGAAGGACTTCCTCCCCATGTTCATCTGCTGTATATGCACATTCTCCAACGACAAATATGGAATCATCTTTTGTAGAAAGCATATTGGGATCCACTTCAATTTTTTTATTTTTCAAAGCCAGTCCGGCTTTTTCAAATGCAGGATTGGCCTGTACCCCGCCAGTCCAAATAAATGTATGTGTACAAATTTTATGATTTTTCCCTTCTGTTTCATAAATAATTTTATTATCCTGACATTCCTTCAGTTTAGCTTGATGGATAATCTCTACTCCTCTGGATTGTAGAGACGTAGCTGCGTAATGTGCCAGTTTCTCATCGAACCCTGGCAGAAGAGATTTACTTTCCTCCAGTATGGAAATATGCACCTGCGTTTTCTCAATGTCAAATTCTCTGCATATCTCTGGTATTTGATTAATCAGTTCCCCTGCAAATTCAACACCTAGAATTCCACCGCCGCCAATAACAATACTTAACTTGCTCTCATCCTTCTTTTCAGCATTCGCATAACTGGCAAAATTATATTCGATATGCTCACGGACAAAACGGGCGCTGTTGATATCCGTGATAGAATAAGCATGTTCATCCAGTCCCGGAATTCCTTCAGCCCTCGGCTCAAAGCCAAGACCGATAACAAGTAAATCATAGTGTAATTCCTTATTTTTAAGCTTGATTTTTTTAGAATTTCTTTTGATAGAAACAACTTCATCTATAATAAAATTTATTTTAGAACGATTAATAATTTCTTTGATTTTTATTTTGGAGCGATCTTGATGCCGTGTACCAGCAGCATTTTCATGCAGACAGCTTGCTTGAAAATGATAGTCATATTTATGAACCAGCGTTATCTCTGCTTCATTCTTTCCAAGCTGTTTCTGAAGCTTAACTGCCGTCATTATACCTCCATAACCCGCCCCTAATATTACAATATGCGGTTTAATCATGGTTTTTCACTACTCCTATTAATTTTGTAATTTATCACTAAAATGCGAAACAAAACGCATTTTGTCATATAAATAACTTCGTTTTGTAATCAAACTGTAATAATACTAACTTATCTTAAATGCTTTAATCAAAAATAGCAAGCTTTAAAACCTCTTTTTTATCTATACCTATGAAGAAAGCATTTAGACATGCTACTATCTAAATGAAAATTTCTTCCCTTTTGAAACGATATAATTCAAACTAAAACAAGTTTGTGATACCATAGGATAGGTAAACGTCTAGAAAGAAAAGAGGTATTGTATGGAGAAAGTTTTTGATGTAACAATCATTGGAGCTGGACCCACTGGCTTATTCACAGCCTTTTACGGCGGCATGCGTCAAGCTAGTGTTAAGATAATTGAAAGCCTGCCTCATATTGGAGGACAGTTAACAGCACTATATCCAGAGAAATATATATACGATGTTGCAGGATTTCCAAAAGTCCGTGCGCAGGAGCTTGTTGACCAGCTGGAAGAACAAGCCAATTTATTCGATCCTGAAATTGTACTTGGACAAGCCATTGAGACAGTGGAACGATTAGAAGATGACAGCTTTCGTCTTGTGTCAAACACCGGGGAAGTTCATTTGACAAAAACAATGATTATCACGGCCGGCAATGGGGCTTTTCAGCCTAGAAGATTAAACGTAGGAGACAGCGAAGCCTACGAAAATACGAACTTACACTATTATGTGACGGATATGAATAAATACAAGGACAAGCATGTTGCTATTCTAGGTGGCGGAGATTCAGCTGTAGACTGGGCCTTGATGCTTGAAAAAGTTGCTTCTAAAGTGACATTGATTCATCGCAGAGACCAATTCCGAGCTCATGAGCATAGTGTAGAGCAATTAGAGGCCTCTGCTGTAGAAAAGCTGACGCCATATGCTCCAACAGCCATTGTAGCAAATAAGAAGATTGAAAAGCTTATTTTACAAAAGATAAAAGAAGAAGAATTGATTGAATTAGAAGTCGATGATGTTATTTGTAACTATGGATTCATCTCCAGTCTCGGGCCAATTAAAAACTGGGGATTAGAAATTGAAAAAAATAGTATCGTTGTAAATTCTAAAATGGAGACAAATATTCCTGGTATATACGCCGCTGGAGATATTTGTACGTATGACGGAAAAGTTAAATTGATTGCAACAGGATTTGGTGAAGGGCCGACAGCAATCAATAATGCTAAAAATTACATCGATCCCAAAGCAAGAATTCAACCGAAACACTCAACAGCAATGTTTTAAAAAGGGGAATACATGATGGAAAAATCGTTTGAATGAGAATTTTCTCTGCTTCAGACGATTTTCTTTTTTTATACAGTTCACTTCATTAAATCCTGGGGATAAAAGAGCTTGAACACCACATTGTTTAGTTTGAGGATCTTGGAGATGTTTTTAGTAGAAATTTAGATAAAAGATTTAAAAGAAAGATTGGCAGTATTTCTCTGCCAATCTTTCTTTATTAACAATCGCCAGGTGCACCGGCATTTTGTGCAGTGCGGAAGGAAGAGCCGCATCCGCAGGAAATAATTGCGTTCGGATTATCAATGCTGAACCCGCCGCCCATCATGTTTTCTTTATAATCTATCTTGGTACCTTCAATAATTGGAATATCCTGGTTAAAAAAGACGATTGGAATACCGTTAATGGTTTCAATAATATCCAATTCCTCATTTACTTCATCAGCAAAACCTAAGGAGTAGGATAAGCCGCTGCAGCCGCCGCCTTTCACGCCAAAACGAAGCATCGCCTGGTCTGATTCCTCTCTCATCATTTCTTTAATCTGTGCACTTGCACGATCAGTCAGTTCAATAATCATCTTCTGAACCTCCTTTTTTCCTTGTATATCCTATATGTTTAGTATACACCTGAACTTGTCAGAATCAAGTAATTCATTTTAAGCATAAAAAATTCCCGTTGCGATGGTTTCTGCTCCGCCGGTCATCCAGATATGATCATCTTTTCTCCATTCAATGATTAAATCTCCGCCGGCTAAATGAACAACAATCTTTTTACCTTTGGTTACTTTTTTATTTAACGTTGCTGCAACGACAGCCGCACAGGCTCCTGTTCCGCATGCTTCTGTCACGCCGGAGCCGCGTTCCCAGACACGGAAATGTATTTCCTCATCCGACACAACCTCAATAAACTCTGTATTAACCCCTTCAGGGAAGCGTTCATCCTTTTCAATAACCGGTCCCAGCGTTGTCAGCGGCGCGTCATCAATCGCATCCACCATCGTTATCACATGCGGATTTCCCATGGAAACCGCAGTGACATGCAGTGTCTTATCTGCAACCTCGAACGGCTCATTTATAACAGTTGTTCCTGCTTCTCCAAGCATCGGAATCTGTTCTCTTTGTAATATCGGAGCTCCCATATCAATGGTTACTTCGTTGACTTTCTGCTCGTCATTCTCTTTCACAGTAGCTCGAACAATATTAGCTTTTGTCTGTATCGTAAATTCTTTTTTATCCACAATTCCTGTTTCATAAGCATATTTAGCTGTACAGCGCAATCCATTCCCGCAATTCATTCCCTCTGAACCGTCCTTATTAAAGATACGCATACCTACATCTGCTTTTTCTGCCGGATGAATCAAAATCATTCCATCCGAACCAATGCCCGTATTCTGATTTGACATGTTGATAGCTAATTCAGACAGCCGGTTCTCTGGCAGCTCTGTTTGAAAAAGATCAATATAGATATAATTATTTCCCAGCCCATGCATCTTCGTAAAAGGTATTTTCATCTTCTCTTCCCCTCTTCTGTTCATCCTTCTATTTCTTCGAGTCCCAGTTCTTCCAATGCTTGATAAATTGGCTTTAAACGCGGGATTCCTTCTGCTACCATTTTATCATTAATCCATACAACTGGATAAAAAAGATCTTCTTCTATTATTTTCTCTACATATGCTTGCTGACCAGCGTCTGGTTGCGTTTGATTGATATCGATATAATTATATTGAACGCCGTCAGAAGCATATTTCCTCCCTATTGCTGCCTGAAGCCACTCATACGTATCTTTGGAACCTGGTGCTCCGACACAGCTTGCGCAGATTTGTTCACTTCCATAGACAGTTATCGTTATTGCCGGCATGTTAACACCCTCTCCTTCCAAATATCTCTTTCCTCTCGCCTGTCCTCCATATTAATTATTTTACAAAATAAGCGTAAAAAGATAAAATAAAATTAACCAGCTAATTGAAAATCATTTTCAAATAGATTTTTATGCTTAACCGCGTTATAATAGATTTGTGGGAAAGGAGTAGGTGACTGTGGAAGAGCAAGTACAAGAAGTATTAAGCAAGCTTCGTCCATTCTTATTACGTGATGGCGGAGACGTAGAGTTAGTTGACGTTGACGATGATGGCGTTGTTTTACTTCGTCTCATGGGAGCATGCGGCAATTGCCCTAGTTCAACCATTACATTAAAAGCAGGAATTGAGCGTGCATTGATGGCAGAGGTTCCTGGCGTAACAGAAATAGAACAAGTATTTTAATTAAATATAAACGGAGAGGCTTTTGGCAATATCAAAACCCTGCTCCGTTTTTTATTTTTTTAAAATCAAATTTTGTTCTATGAAATTGGTGTAATTGCTTCTTCTCCGCTGACGACTGCCAGGATATTATCCATGCATAACTCTACCATTCTTTTTCTTGTTTCTACACTGGCAGACCCGATATGCGGAAGACATACGGTATTATTTAAACCAACAAGCGGATGATCTGCTCTAATCGGCTCTTCTTCAAAGACGTCCAATCCTGCTGCTTGGATTTCTCCCGTTTTAAGTGCATGGACAAGTGCATCCTCAACCACTACTTTTCCGCGTGAGATATTAATAAAAATAGCACTTGATTTCATTTTTTCAAAAGCGGCCCGGTTAAACATTTTATCCGTTTCCTTCGTATGCGGAACTACTGTCACAACAAAATCAGAAGTCTCCAAAAGTTCTTCAAAGCTGACATACGTTGCTTGCAATCGTTCTTCTGCATCTTTTTTACGGGAACGGTTATGATATTGGATATTCATATCAAAACCTGCTGCACGTTTCGCTATTGCTTCTCCAATTCTCCCCATTCCTACAATACCGATAGTTTTTGCGTGAATATCTGAGCCGGCAAAGAAAAATGGCGCCCACGCCTGCCACTTATCCTCCTTCACCCACGCATCCGCTTCTACAATTCGTCTGGCAGCAGCCATCAATAAGGAAAAGCCTAAATCTGCGGTCGTTTCCGATAAAACATCCGGTGTATTCGCTGCGATAACATCATGCTTCTCACATGCTTCCAAATCGATGTTATCGTAACCGACGGCCATATTCGCAACCACCTTCAATTGAGGAGCTTTAGACAGAAGCTCTTCATCAATAGAATCACTTAATACGGCAAATAAGGCATTTGCATCAGCAGCCTCTTTCAAAAGCGTCTCTCTTGGCACAGGCTCCTCCTCTTTTTCCCACATCCGGATTTCCAGCTGTTCCTGATAAGCTTTTACATATTTCTCCTCTAATTTGCGCGTAATATAAACCTTTGGCTTGGACATATACGAGTATTCTCCTTCCTGCGATGAAATAATGAATTTTTGCTTATAACCAGCTTATCATAGGTATCTGCCAATCCGAAACATCAACACCTACCGTTTCATAAAACCTCGCCAGTCTCCTCTCATAAACCTCTTGATGCTTTAATAATTGCTCTAACGCTTGAGAATTCGGGTACTGGAAAGCGCCCTCTAAAAAATCGTAAAGATGGATCGGATAGAACAGCCTGGCAAAGATAAGTCTCCACGCAAATACAGACAGCGGCTGATAGTTTTGATAATCATTTAAAAACTGATTAATTTCTGCCTCCGATTTATTTTGTAAAAAAGCATAACGGATATACTCGGCAATATCACGCGTCGGATGGTCATATACGAGTTCATCTGTCCAAACAATTTTCTTTTCAGATGTATTCCATCTGGCAAAAGCAACCGTACTCTGATCTGTTTGTAAGATGCGCTGCTCTTTTTCGCTTTCCCGTAAATATTGAATAGCATTTTCGCTGATTCCTACAATATATGGTAAAATATCCATCACTTCAGATAAATAATTACTCGCTCCTTCTTCTTTTGCCTGTCTTGTTAATTCTTCCTCAAAAAAAGTCAGCTTTTCTTCCCAAAGCTTTCTCCATAACCCATAGCTTGAAATCGCCTTCGGTTCATACTGAAAACTGCTCCCAATGCGGTGAATATCACCGAGCATTTTACCAGGGCTTTCCTGACGAGATATTTGTGACTCATCGTCTAATACAAGAACCATCCACAATTCATTGCCATAATTGGTAAACCAATCTCCGTTGATATTCCGAATGGGATAAGCTACATTGTATAATCCGTTTTCTCTTAAGAAATAGGCCAAAGTGGCTTGTTCCATCAATATCATTTCCTTGTTTGTCGCAGGAATGGTAAAATAGTGATAGCGCTCTTTTTGATAACCCTCACGCTCTTCGATGAATTGCTTCCCTTCTATCTGGATAGCGTATTGACTGCGGAGCATTTCTGACATCGGCATCAACAAACTCCTCCTTATCGTATATATTAACTATATGAAGGAAAGGACTATACAATTATATTAAATCGAAAAAAGGTGTGTTTTAAATGACGAAGTATACAAGCAAAACAGAACTTGAAGTAAGAGCAAGACAGCTTTTAAAAGAACGTGGTGTCAAAATAGATGATATTGCAGAATTGGTATACTATCTGCAATCAAAATATCATAACGATTTAACGATGGATACCTGCCGTTTTAATGTAAATCGTGTGTTAACGAAAAGAGAAGTACAAAATGCAGTCATCACAGGCATTGAATTAGATATGCTGGCGGAGAAAAAGCTATTAAGCGAGCCGCTTCAGGAAACAATTCAGATTGATGAAGGCTTATATGGAATTGATGAAGTCATTGCCTTGTCTATTGTCAATGTCTACGGTTCCATCGGCTTGACCAATTTTGGATATATCGATAAACAAAAACCCGGTATCTTAGAAAAACTGAATGATAAAAGCAGCGGCGAAATCCACACATTTTTAGATGATATCGTCGGCGCTGTCGCAGCTGCAGCCTCCAGTCGTCTGGCTCATGGAGATGCAGAAAATGAACATGAAGAATTAGACGGATAAAAAACATTGGACACAAAAAAGCATTCATTCTCCCTATGCTCATATTAGATAGGGGATGAATGCTTTTTTGCTATTCAAAGGTCCATTCTGATAAATTTTCTATGATATATGTCGGCTGCTCTTCAAAGGTTGCCAGCTCTTCTGTGGAAGTCACCCCGGTAGAAACAAATAACGTATCTACACCGGCATGGATTCCCGACTGGATATCTGTCTGGTAATTATCTCCAACCATTACAACATCCTCTCTCCGCAAACCGAGTACATCTAATGCCTCTTTCATGATAACCGTATCCGGCTTGCCAATAAATACAGGCGCCTGCTGGGTGCTTGTCTGAATCAAAGCAGTAAAAGCTCCGTTGCCTGGTCCCATACCGTCTTCAGTTGGAATAGCGTGATCCCGATTGGTAGAAATAAACTGTGCACCCTTGCGGATAGCTATGCATGCTTTAGCAAGCTTGTCATAGGTAATATCCTTGTCCAGGCCTACAACAACCGCATCCGCATCTGTACTGTCCGTTAATTGGATACCATATTCTTTTATTGGATTCTTCAGACCGCTCTGCCCGATACAGTAGCAGGTTTTTACGGATTGGTCCTGCAGATACTTCGCCGTTGCCATGCTGCTGGTAACGACCTGTTTGTGATTTGCCAGGATTCCTAATCCGTTTAACTTTTCAGCTACTTCCCGGGTGCTTTTTGTAGAATTATTTGTTACAAACACATAAGGAATATTTTTTTCTGCTAATTGCTTTACAAAAGGAATTGCTTCAGGAATAACCTCATTCCCTCTGTAAACAGTCCCGTCTAAATCAATAAGATATCCTTTATATTTCTTCACATTATTACCTCTCTATCTCGATTACATCATACCTATTTTAAGACGCTTGACTGACCGATGTTTATTCTGAGTTAGCAGCTATCCGCCATTGACAGCATTTATCTCCATCAACCAGCAGCGCTTTTGTCTTAATTTCCTGATTCGGAAACAAGGCTTCATACATTTCTTTTTCATGCTTGCACATCACAGGATAATCCCTTGCCACTTCTAAAAAAGGGCAATGAAAATTATTTAATTGAAAGCCTTGCGCACCTTTATCTTCTGCTTGAAACATATAGCCGCTCCGATTTTGAAAATCCTTTAACGCAGCTACTTTTTCTTCCGTTGTAGAACAGGAATCTAAAAGCTTCTTTAATTGCTCTTTTTCCTTCGTTGACTGTTTTTTTAAAAGCTCGCTGATTAGCTGTTTTCCCTGTAATGCTTCTAAATCATGGAGCAGGTCTAAAGAGAGTTCTTTATAGCGATTAGGGAAACTTTCTTGACTTTTCTCTGTTAAACGATAAGTATGATACGGCCGTCCAATCTCTTTTTTATGCTGCTGCACCTCAATAAATCCCTCTTGCACAAGCGTATGAATCTGCTTCCGGACAGCTGTTTCTGAGATAGTAAAATGGGCCATCAGTGTATCCATCGTTATCGTACCCTGCTCTTTCAATACCTGGATAACCTTATCCTTTGTCGAGACACGTTTCCCCATCCGCTTGCCCTCCCCTTTTAAACATACATTTTATTTATTTGAAAAAGCATTTGCTACGCCTAGTTCATTCTGCAGATATGTATGAATCCGCTTTGAAAAATAGGTAAATACCTCTGCGTGCTCTTCAAAAAACTGCTCCAGACTTTGATGATCGATTGCCTGATATTCATGTACTAAAGGTTTACGCCAATGAATCAGAGCTTTATATACTGCTTCTTCCTCCGCAGGAATAACTTTTTCATCTGTTAAGATGTCAATAATATCCTCGTAACTACCCGGATCCCTCATAATAAAACCGTCTATCATCATATTTCCTACATCCAGCACACCTTCGATAAAGACATGCGCCATGCGCTCCAACGCAAGATATTCTACTGGGCTGTGATAGGAATGATTCTTTAACGTATCTAAAATCTCATTCATAAATGTCAATGTCTGATTAATTTTTTCCTGATCTACAAAATACATTATGATTCCCCCAAAAACGTCTATACTAAAGGATGTTTCCATACTACTATTATCATATCATAATTTGTAATGTATTTTCACTGAACTTTCTTGATAAAGTATAGAATTAAGAAGCGAATCTTTCCTTCTTTTTCAAAAAACGTGATATAGTAAGTCTAATACGTGTGAAGGAGATAAATGCCGAATGGAAAAGCGAGATATTTTAAAAATGGATGCCACGGGTATAGCATCCGCAATTAAAAAGAAGCATCTAACCTCTATAGATGCTGTAACAGCTTTTATTGAACAAATCAAAGCGATTAACCCTTCCATTAATGCAGTTGTTGAAGAAAGATTTACTGAAGCGCTGCAAGAGGCTCAGGAAGCAGATGAACTGCTGCAGAATAATGGGGCTCTGGGTAAATTACACGGAGTTCCCATCAGCATCAAAGAGTGCTTTCATGTGAAGGGAATGAAAACTACAGCAGGCTTAGAACACCGTCAGGACCTTATTTATCAAGAGGATGCAGAAGTTGTTCAGCAATTAAAGCAGGAGGGCGCTATTATACTCGGAAAAACAAATACGCCTGCACTTTGCTTCTGTCAGGAAACGGATAATAAGTTATATGGCAGAACAAATAATCCCTGGGACATCACCAAAACCGCTGGAGGCTCCAGCGGTGGTGAAGGTGCGCTGCTTGCTTCCGGCGGGTCTGCTGTCGGGATTGGTTCAGATATTGGCGGTTCCATTCGTTTTCCATCTCATTTTAATGGAGTTATCGGTTTCAAACCCGGGAAGGATACCATTTCCACAGAAGGCCATTTTCCGTCTGTCCAGCATGAACTGCAACATCGGATGCTGACAGTCGGGCCAATGGGGAAATCTGTAGAGGATATGCAGCTTATTTATGAAATTTTATCTCCAAGCCACTTCAAGCATCAGACATTGCAGGAATTTAAAATAGAAATATTACCAGCTAATCCAGGCTATCCGCTTTCCACAAGAACAGGGAATTTATTAGGGCAGCTGGAAAATTTTCTTGAAAGAATTTACAATGTCCAGCAGGTGATGCCGCCTTATTTTAGGGACAGTGCCTTAATATGGCAGGAAATCATGTCGATTAATGGAAGTAAATTGGTTGAAGATGAAGCTTTTAATAATGACCGCTCCGGATTAGTGCGTTCCTTTTTAAAAGAGAAACTGAGACAGCGTACGAATGTCCACCCATATTTATCCTGGGCCATTATTGGAGCAAAAATGTTTAAACCTTCGCAAAAAAGAGTCCGGGAAATAATGGATATCATTCAGCAGGGTGACGAGCTGTTAAAAACATATTTAGATAAAAGGCTGCTGATAATGCCCGTGTATTATCAGTCCGCATTAGATCACGGGCAGGTTTTTAAAGAGATTTTCTCTATCCGTAAAACCTATTTGCAATACATGCCTTATACTGCCTATGCGAATGTATGGGGGCTTCCTGCTCTGACTATTCCAGTTGGAGAAGACGAGAAAAACATGCCCATCGGCGTACAAATTATCAGCAGTATTGGTAATGAGGATGCCATTTTTCGTCTGGGTAAATTACTTACGAAACGCTTTCGCGGGTATAAGCTGGCAGAGGTGACAGACAGGTAATTATTAGAAGGCGAGATTTCCCTCCATCTGCACAAACTACAAACTAACGGGAGGGAAATAACGATGCCAAAAAAAGATTATCAAGAGCATTCAACCGTTCAAAAACAGCATGATGCCCTCATTCCAGAGGAATTTCCCGAAGGGCCTTTTGGATCTGATATTCGTGAACATGACTTGGTTTCTGGAAAGTCAACAGATTGGGAAGAAGGCCAGCAGCGCACAAGTGCCTTCACCTACGCAGACAAAAAACAGCATAAAAAGCTGCAACGAAGAGCTCCCGGAGCCCATCCTCTCGAAGAAAAAGATAATTAAAGCTTTCCTGCTGTATAAAAAAAGAAGTTCAAAATGTCTTCTTAGCCATAAGAAGATAGATTGAACTTCTTTTATTTCTGCATCTTTTTCAAAACAAAATAAGCACAGCCGAAATTACAGTATTCATAAATATAATCCTGAAAACAGCTGATTTTCGCATCTATTGGTGCTTTGGCATGATTATCATGATAAAACCCTTTTAAACGAAGCTGTTCATACGCCCAATCGCCTACGATAAAATCATATTTTGATAAAACCTCTGAATAGCGCTCTTTCACAGCTTCTGCTTCAAAGCCTTCTTTATTTTCTTCAATTAATTCATATGTTTTTCCATTTAACTCAATCATAAGAGAATAGTCACACTCCTTATCAATTATTCTTAGTTTATCACAGAAACAGTTAGAAAAACCAGAAAAAATTACCTGCATGATTTACGCTTGTTTTCCAAAACTAAGATGTAAGAAATAGTTCTTGGAAAGGAGACTTAAAGATGAAAAAAGGATTTGGAATCATTTTATTAAGCCTTGTTATAACGCTTGCAGCTTGTGCAACAGATCAAAATAACTCCGATTCTGACCCATTAGATCCAAAAAACAGAAACCCGGAGATGGAATCAAACACGAATTCGCCATCTCGTGATCAGCTTGGTTTTGTCCGTTATACACAGGATGAATTTAATCAAGATAATACATCAGAACCAAAAGAGATTCATGTAGACCGGGAAGAGATGGCTGATATGATTACCCGCATTTTATTACAGAACCCTGATTTTAAAGAAGTAGCCACGCTTGTAACGGATGAAGAAGCTTTGATTGCTTTTGAAGCTTCAGATAACCTATCCAAAGAAATGGCAATTGATAATGCAGAAAAAACAGCAATGTCTGTACTGCCTGGCTATTATACGATTCATGCTTCTAATAACAGAAGCTTGATTCAAAACATTGAAACCCTGCATTATTCTGTGATGGAGAATGAAGATGTAGATACCGGGCCTCTGGTACAGGAAATTGTCGACACGATGAAGAAGGATGATTAAAAAATACTTATCCCATAAGGAGGTGATTTATCTGGCTAGAATTCGCACTACGGTCCTGATTATGTGCTGCTTTCTTACCTTTATGCAAACCACCGCTGTTGTCCATGCAGAATCAGAGGATCAAATATATACAGACCGCATGGCTCTATTCAAAAAGGTAGAAAGCCTTACCCAGGTCCCTTGGTATTATTTTGCTGCAATGGATAATTACGAACGTAACACACTCTCTTCCTCAGAAGAAGAAAAGGTTATTTCCATACAATTTGAAGAGACCGCATGGTTTGGGCTGGGAAATGCAGCTAAATCAACAGAACAGGGAGTTATCAGACAATTTGGCGGAATTGGTAAAGACGGAAATGGTGATGGCCAGGCAGATCCCGATGATCCTGAAGACATCCTTTATACGATGGCAAATCATATCTTAGCATATGGTCTGCATAAGGATGATGTTAAAATCGCACTCTGGGAGCATTATAAACGTGACTTGACTGTCCAGACAATCATGAACACCGCCAAAGTGTTTCAAAATTTTGGCGAAATCAACCTGACAGATCGTGCCTTTCCTTTAGATACAGATTATAATTACAGTTACCGCAGTACGTGGGGAGACCGCCGCGGTTTTGGCGGCTTGCGCATCCATGAGGGGACCGATATCTTTGCATCCTACGGCGTCCCTGTCCGCTCAACAACCTATGGTGTGGTCGAAATGATGGGATGGAACTTATATGGAGGCTGGCGTATTGGTATACGGGATATCTATAATATTTATCATTATTATGGACATATGAGCGGCTATGAGGATGATGTAAAAGTAGGCCAGGTAGTAAAACCGGGAGACGTGTTAGGCAGCGTCGGATCTACTGGTTACGGCCCTCCTGGAACTTCTGGAAAATTCCCGCCGCACCTGCATTATGGCATGTATAAAGATAATGGATACAGTGAATTTTCATTTGATCCTTATCCTTATATCTCGAAATGGGAACGGATGGAGAAAAATAATTAATAACAATCCTATCCGTGAAAAAGGTGTGTATCCCAGTTGTAAAACAGGATACACACCTTTTTAAATAAAATATTGAGGATAGCCGCTCCAACGGGTTTCATGGAATGAATAACCTTCGACCCCAGAAATACACTACGCTTTCCGTCGGCTTAAGCTAAGCCGTTACCCGCGGAAAGCGACTTCCCGGAGCGGACATCTACTCGGCAAGAATACCAGTATTTTAAAGACCAATTTATTCTCTTGGCTTTTCTTAAGTTTAAATAAGAGTAACACTTATCCTTTACTTTTCTGGACAGCGTTCCAAATACTAGCTGCTAATCCGCCCCATATCACAACAATACCGATAATCATTACAATGATAGCTGAAGCACCCATACGCATCTTCCCTCCTATTTATCTTCATAATCGGATAGAGAATTTTCTGACTTCCATTTCAAAGCTGCCAGGATAATTCCAAGAACTAACACACCTACTACTACGGCCCAGCCTGTATTATTGATAAAGGCATTCGAGTAATTTTCATAGTTCCCGGTATCTGTATCAAACTCTCTTAATAAATTCTGCTTAAACAGCCCAAACATCATATAACCCATAACTACTGGTGTAATCATAGCTAAGCTGATTGTCCACCAGGAACCTAAACGGATATCTGAAATTTCATTAGCATGATTTTTAAGCATATTGGTTTTACGAAGAATCCAGGCAATCAGGACAACTTCGACAAGACCGATCATGGCAACTCCGAACTGGTTAATGAAATAATCGACATTATCTAAGAAGTACAAGCCACCTCTGGAAGCATATAATAAGGAAATCAATGCTGCGAGACCGCCTCCGAAAAGAACGGCTTTCGATCGTGTGATTTTAAACTTATCTACCAATGCTGCTACATACGCTTCTGTAATGGACATAAGAGATGTAATTCCGGCAAGCGTCAATGAGATAAAGAAGAGCGCTCCGAACAATCCATTAAATGCCGGCAACTCATTGATAATGGCCGGAAAGACAACAAAAGCAAGACCGACCCCGCCAGCGACGACATCATCCACACTGACACCGGCAGAAAATGCCATAAATCCTAATATTCCAAACACCCCAATTCCCGCTAATAATTCAAAGCCGGAATTTCCAAAACCAACAATAAATGCATTATTGGTAATATCAGATTTTTTAGGGAGATAACTTGAATACGTAATCATAATTGCAAAAGCAATCGATAAGCTGAAGAAAATTTGTCCATATGCTGCAATCCATACACTTGGTGACAAAATTTGACTGAAATCAGGTGTAAAGAAGGCATTCAATCCATTCATTGCTCCTGGCAGCGTGACTGCTCTTATTACAATAATAATAAATACGATGAGAAGCAAAGGAATAAAAATCCGGTTTGCAACCTCGATTCCTTTTTTTACACCGCGGAATAAAATTCCCAGCACCAATAGCCAAACAATCACTAACGGAATAACTACTCCCGGTACCAATCCGCCTATTTCCCCAGGAATCTCCGCCAATTGAAGATGCTCCCCAAATAAAAATCCTTCTGTATCTTCTCCCCAAGACAGATTAAACGAAAAGATAGAATAAGATATTGCCCAGGCAATAATTACCGAATAATATGTTGAAATAACAAAAGCAACAAGTACTGCCCACCATCCAATAAACTCTGTTTTCTTATTCATTTTTCGAAATGTCAAAGGTGCAGAACCCCGATACTTTTGACCCATGGTAAATTCCATAATTAAAATTGGAATACCCGCAGTCAGTAAAGCAAATAGATAAGGAATAAAAAATGCTCCGCCGCCATTTTCATAAGCAACAGCAGGAAATCTCCATATATTTCCTAAACCAACTGCTGATCCGACAGCCGCTAAAATAAACCCCGCCCTTGTTCCCCATTGTGATCGACTCTCCATCCATCATAACCCCCTTTTTTAATGAATAACAACAGAATGAAAGCGCATTAAATAAGAATAATAACAAAAATCATTACTTTCAGACTATTTATCTTGTATTATAGCTTTTTTGACATTTTTGTCAAATATCTAATTATGGAAATAGCAGGATTTAATTGCAATACCCTTATTACATCATAAAAGGCTTGGAATACTAAAATGTATTCCAAGCCTTCTGTTAAGATGCCTTCTTTTTATTTTTATTAATCAGGAAATGAGTAATCCAGACAATCCCAGCCAAAAGAACAAGCGTTACAGTTAAAGCTAACCACGTAGAATGAGTTAGTCCAATAACCAAGAAACCAATCAAAGCAGTAAAAGCAGCAATGAAAGCATAAGGCAGCTGTGTAATAACGTGGTCTATATGGTGCGCCCCGGCTCCGGTTGCAGATAAAATTGTTGTATCAGAAATAGGTGTACAATGATCACCGAACACTGCTCCGGCTAATACAGCCGCTAATGCAGGTAAAAATAGCCCCATATCTGTGTTCGCCATAACCTCCGCTGCAATCGGAAGCATAATGCCAAAAGTTCCCCATGATGACCCGGTTGCCAAAGCCATTAAACCGGCAATAATAAACAGAATAGCCGGCAGAAAATCTGCAGAAATAGAGGAATTATTTACTAAACCAGCTAAATAGCTTCCAGTCTCTAAAGCACCGATAATCGAACCAATCATCCACGCAAGAACGAGAATATTAATTGCAGGAATCATGGTTTTAAAGCCTTCAATAAAAATACGTCCCATGTCTGAGCGCGGTTTTCTTTGCTGCATATGAAAAATAATAGAAGTAAGAACAGCTGCAACACCGCCAATAATTAAGGAAAGATTAACATTCGTATTGGCAAAGGCATCAAGGATAGATGCGCTCCCTTCTGTTTCCATAATCCCTGTCACAATCATAGCAAGGACGGTAACAATAAATAAGACAATGATAGGAACAATTAAATGAAATACTTTTCCATCCTTATGCGGATCAAAAATATCACCTAAATCCCCAGAAACCTGAATTCTTTTTGGATCCAGCAGTTCTCCCTTTTCTTTTGCTCTTTTTTCATGCGTGCGCATCGGACCGATATCAAAATGAAAATACGCCACAATAAACACCAGAACAATCGAAGCAATCGCATAAAAGTTTAATGGAATCATTTGTATAAATGCTTCAATCGGCTGCAAATTTGTAATTCCATTTGCTGCAAATAACCCGCCTAAAATACCAATAATATAGGCTCCCCAGCTTGATATAGGTGCGATTACGGTAACGGGAGCAGAACTGGAATCAATGTAATATGCCAGTTTCGCCCGGGAAATTTTTTGCCTGTCTGTTACAGGTCTTGCAATCTGTCCAACTGCTAAGCTGTTAAAATAGTCATCTATAAAAATAATCAATCCAATTACAGCAGTCATGATTTCCGCACCGGTACGTGTTTTCACCCGGCGCAGCATCCAATCTCCAAAAGCTTTAGCCCCGCCAGAAGCTTGGAGAAACGCAGTAAGCACGCCCAGAAAGAGAAGAAAACTGATTAATAATAGATTCCCCATCTCCAAGGCTCCATCTGCATAAAAAATTGTATAAAATACCGTCCATATTTCTTTTAATGTTCCCCATATATGGAAATCATTTAATAATAATGCTCCTACAACAATCCCTGTTCCTATTGAGATAAGAACCTTTCTTGTTAACACCACTAATATCAGCATGACAATTGCAGGTATCAGTGACCAAAACGTACCTTCCATGTTAAGACCTCCAACGATTTATTTTCGAGCTGAGTATTTAAGCATTTTGAATAAGGTCAACGACGCGTAATGAATAATGGAAACTGCAGTTCCTTTTGAAATAATTACGTGCATATAACCGATTCGAAATAGGAAAGTAAGACACAGGGATATCTATCATACTCAAGTACTGTTTCACAGTAAAAACATATACAAATTACCCTTTAAAAACGCAAAAAAACAATGATAGAAAATAACCTATCATTGTTTCACCAATTCACGTTATCCTCCATTTCGATCAGTAGTTCTCCATGTAAATCATTACATGACAGCATAATACTTTTTCAGTAATATGCCAGCAATATAAAGCATGACCTCTTTATATACTTCGGCAAACTATCCTTTCTCCAGCAATCTTCGTTGTCATTCTCCTGCCGGATACTCATCTAATCTGCGCCTCTACCTCACCGATCTGATAAGGTTTTTATTCAATTATAAATATCTTCTCAACTAATTTGTACTATACTACATATTCAGTCACTCTGCAAATCATCTTTTGGTACGGCAATATCAGGAGCATTTCCATCCCCGCCATAGAAATCAGGCACTTTTCCCATAATTGCGCCTCCATCTAAATAAAGCTCGGTATGTACAGTTCTAACTTCGGAGGTAAATGGCACAATAATTTGTACATCTGCTTCTACATTGATATACAGGGAAACCCAAGCTCCATTAATCCCAAATTCTTCTTTATCCTCGACCACATTTGTCCGCACTGCTCCAACCACTTCCATATTAATAGGAATTTTAGGACCTAAATTAGCCAGTACAGAATTTCCCGTTACTTGCCCTAAAGGAATCTCAATCAGCGTAGGATCAATCTGTACCCTGCCATCCGCACCGCCCTCATAGTCATAAGGCTCATGCAGATTATGCTCAAATTCAAGCTGCTCCCCCCGATTCACATGCGCAAAATACTCCTCTACCCGGTCAGTAGCTACCCGGTTGATTTCACTGATAACTGCAGGATCTCGGTTATATGTTACTAAATTTCCTTCATTGTCATAGGTAATGTTCAGGATATCCTCAAATCCATATTCCTCTACATAATATACAGCGGAGTTAATCGCTCTCGTAGCAAATTCATCCGCTTTTCGTTTGGCAATATCAATAACAATCGGTTCAATTTTGACGTTTATCAAATAAAAACTAAAGCCCACTACTGCAAAGAATAAAATTAACGTCAGCATCAGAATGGAGCGTCGAGAGGGGGGCATTCTTCTTTTTCTTCCCGTTCGCTTTCGAAATCGATATCTTCTTTTAAGTTTCAATGCAACAACCCCCTTCGTAATAATTTATGCAATTATGGAAGGGAATTAGAACAAAGGAAAATGGATTGGTTTTACATGTAAAAAGACACTTCTTCTGTCCCCTGCAAGAACAAAAAAAGTGTCTTTCCATGTATTATGATATTTTAAGCAATGCTTCTTTTCCTGTCATCCCGACTTCCCAGCCGTGCTCCTTCGATGCATCTGTTATTTTCTGCAACGGAGCGTTCAGCAATTGATCAATGGTTCTTACTCCCATTGCCCGGCCGGCGATAACGTTTCTTTCTTTCAGCTTAGGTATTTCATTAAAAATATCCACATCGAGCGCTGCACACATAATATACCCTACATCATTGCTGATTGTTAATAAGGTTGTTTGCGGCAATTCCACACTCACTGCTGTAAAAATAATTCCATCCACCTCAAGAGGTTCTACCGTAATCATAAAAATGCCCCCTCTGTTTTTCTCTCGTGATAAGTGTATGCAGAGGGGCTAAAGAACGTCACACATAAAACGAAACTTCACTCAGCGGGAATTTTCGGACGGCTCTCCGTGATAGAATGGAAATGAATCAATGCTGTTTGACAGCATATACTAATAAGTCACGCAAAAATTCCGGGACAAAATATTGTTTTTTTGCAGAACGGGCAATTTCCGGCAGGAGCTGGCCAAAAGTAAAAGTATCTGCAGTAGCAACATAGTATACTTTGTCTGGATGAATAGGGTAACCATCTTCAGTATACACCCGCTTCACATACACTTCCCCATTCCGATGAAAGGCTGTCTCGACCTGAATGCCTGAAAAAATCATTTTCCCTAAGATTTCCCCGCGGAAACCAAAGCCCTTTAATTTTAATTCTGTAAAAGCAGGAGATAATGCCGCTCTGACCGTTTCTATGATTTGATCCCCCTTTAAATCCACAAGGACGGGATTGATTGGATGAGGGCAAATTCGGTGTATATCCCCTTTTGTGATTGCCCCGGCAGGCAGCGAATCTAACAGCACGCCAGCATTCAGCATAGCTATATCCGCATTGGTCCATCTTCGGAGCACTTTAGTCAGTGAATCAATAATGGGGGTTTCTCCAAACCAGTTTACTTCCAGCGGCTTTTCTACACTTGCTACCGCCTGACCCAGATATTGGTCAGCCTGTTGTAATAGCTGCTGTAAATGTTCTTCCGTCTCCAAATCCTTTCCTGTATCCTGCAGACTGATTGCTGCTGCTTCCTTCGAAATTACTTTTTTCTCCTTATGATCCCAAATAAGCTCCACTTCACCGATATAGTAGCAATGCTTTCCCGCTGCAGTGATTAAGGTCTGATTTACCAGTTCACCCTCTTTTAACAGATGATGCGTATGTCCCCCGATAATCACATCAATTGCCGGATAACGCCGGGAAATCTCCTGGTCAACGGAAATTCCTAAATGGGAAAGAAGCACAATAATATCCGATTCTTTTTTCAAGTCTTCTATATAACGTTCAATAATGTCAAATTCATTTTCTACATGCCAGTCAAGCAGCTCGTAAAAGGCATTAAACGGTGCCGTTAAACCTAAGACACCTATCCGTATCCCGCTTTCTGTCATAAAAGTGTGTGTCCGCTTCAGCCAAAATGGCGTCAATTCATCTCTGCTGAATAAATTACTGCAGACCACTTGGAAATCGGCTTTATCATATAATTGATATAATTCTTGATGGGAAAGCGTTATCCCCTCATTGTTTCCCAGCGTCACGATATCATAGCCTGCTTCATTCAGCAGCTCCACATTGGCTAACCCATTTGAAGCTTCTGTAATTGGATGAGAGCGGTCAACGTGGTCTCCTATATCCATTGTAAAGGCAGCTTCATTATTCTCTTTCCGCAGGCCCTGCTTTTCTTTTAAAAAGGCTGTTACTCTAGGCCATTGTTCAAAATGACTATGTAAATCATTTGTATAGTAAAAGTAAACTTTCTCTTCTGACATACTTCATCGCCCCTAACCAATTCCTTGTAAAATCATGCGAATCCCCATCACAATTAATAAGATTCTCAAAAGCAGCTCTAAGAGCGAACTTGAATTTTTTTGATTGGTGAACGCACCCAGTTTGCCCCAATCCATTCCCCCGGTATAAAGAAAAGCACATATGCCCACTCTATGTTGCCAAGCGCAACAGCAGGTATAATTTGAAATTTATATGTATATATTTCCGTTCCCATTTCCGCCTGGCGAAATTCTTTTTCAGAAGCATCTACATTTCGTGGTTTTTTTCCTTTTAACTGCCGAAAAAAAGAATAACGAATACCACCAGCAAACCAACTTTCTACTGTAATCATATCACATTGCTGGATAGATGAAAGCGAGGGAGTTTTTTACAAACGCATTGATTTTATTTTATATAGAAGAATCCATGTTTCCAAGATAAAACTGTTTTTTTAAATAGGTTTACGAAAGGGTTTCCTCCAAATATACTTTTTCCCTATTGCCAAAGCAATCTTCCAAAGTTAAAATTAAATTAGTTTGTTAATTAATTTAATTATCTTAGTTGGTATCTTATTAATTTTTAAGATTACTTCTCTACAATAAAAGCATCAAAAGCTTTACGATTACAACTAATCTAAAACACATTGCGTTGTTTTTCAAACTGAAGGTGAGAAAATGAATATTCAAGTAAAAGAAGTCGTAAACGGCTGGAAAGAATACACACTAACCAATGATACGATTGAAATTAGTATTCTGGATTATGGAGGAATCATCACAAAATTATATGCACCAGATCGAAATGGAAACGAGGAAAATATTGTATGGACTTTTAAAGATTATCATGATTATGAAAATAACCCATTATATTTAGGTGCTTTGATTGGCAGAGTTTCTGGACGAATACCTGACGGGCGATTTAAGATTAATCAGCAGAGCTGGCAGCTGGAAAAAAATGAAGGTAACCATCATCTGCATGGTGGAACAAATGGCTTTCATCAAATTCTGTGGGATACACAAGTGAACAAAACAGAATCGGCAATCGAATTACAATTAACGACGAATGATGTCACTTTTGCAGGCGGGCACCCTGGTAATTTGGATGTCTCTATCACTTATAGTCTTACCAGCAAGAACGAATTGTCTATACATTATCAAGCCGTTCCAGATGCAACAACCGCCCTTTCTTTAACAAATCATAGTTATTTTAATTTAACCGGAAATGTGCAAAATTCTATTTATCAGCATCATGTCACTATGCCGGACAGCACCATCATAGAATTGGATAAAAATCTGCTGCCTACCGGAAAGCTTCTGGATACGTCAAATACAGCATTCGATTTTCGATATGGAGCTCGCTTGGGAGAAGGGGTGCATTCATTATCTGAATCTGAACAATTAGCTTTAGCCGATGGATATGATCATTATTTTTTATTTAAGAACGCTAAAAACAGAATAGAAATTTATGAGCCCACCTGTGGGAGAACCTTATCTATAGAAACGAACCAGCCTGGTATGACGATGTATACTGCGAATCAGGGTTCACAAGGATATCTATTAGAAAATGGGACTGCCCCAGCTCATTATGGGGTTTGTTTTGAGACTTCCAATACACCTTTAGCACTCTATCAAGATAGACTGCCGTCCATCGTTGTAAAAGCAGGTGATGTTTATAACAAATCAACTACCTTTACATTTGGCACGAATTAGCTTTCTGATTTTATCAATGCACGAAATAACCTTCCAAAAAAAGCGAATCCGATTGAACAGGATTCGCTTTTTTTGGAAGATGACTCGTTTCCCTTCTGAAGTTAAGCCATATTCCTATATGATTCTTTCGTTATTTTGTATTGAAGCGGCTCACCTGCCGTAAAGCGCTTTGCTTCTTCCAGCATGAAAGCCCCTAAACGAGCCCTCTCATTACCAGAACTTCCTGCTATATGCGGTGTTAAAACAACGTTAGGCAGAGTGTATAATTTGGATTGTTCCGCTGGCGGTTCTGGATAAGTCACATCTAAAACAGCTGTAATATCTGTACGTTCTTGTAAAACTTCTATCATCTCATCTTCTCGAACAATAGCACCTCTAGCTGTATTAATAAATGTTGCATTTTGCTTCATAGACTGAAAATGCTCTTTTTTAATCATTCCTTTTGTTTCGGGCAAAAGCGGGCTATGTAATGAAACAACATCTGCATGTTTAAAAATCGCTTCTAAAGAACAAAGCTCTACATTTAAATTACTAGCTTCATCTTCGTTTACAAATGGATCATAAGCTAATACATTCAAGTCAAAATGCCGTAATAAATCCGTTACTTTCCTGCCGATTTGACTCAAAGAAATAATACCTGCCGTTGCTTGATAATTGCCGATTAGCGGCTGATACATACCATTAATATAATTTTTTTCCTCTTTTAGCCATCTGGATAGCTGCCAGCCGTTTTTTAAAGAAAATAGAATTTCACTTAATGTAAATTCTGCTACTGGAATGGCATTTGCCTGATTAGCTGTGGTAACTTTTATGTCTCTTTCCCATATCTCGTCTGATAATAATTTCTTCATTGTTCCAGCTGCATAAAAGATAGCTTCTAAAGATGGCGTTTTTTCTAAAAACGATTGATCAAATACCGGAGCACCCCATCCAGAGAAAATAACCTCTGCTTCTTTTAATAAATTACCTTCTTCTTGAAAATTATATTTGGTCAATGGTTTTCCAATAATATCAATATATTGCGAAATCTCTCTTTGTTTATCAGGTGTATAGACTTTTTCAAACAAATTTTCGTCCATTATAAACAGACCTTTTCTCATATGTTTTCACTCCTTTGACCGACGCATTGCAGAAATACTGCTGCTTGTTTTTTGTTTCTGAAACAGTTTAATAAGCGGTCCAATAATCAAAGCTGATATAATGGTTCCTTCTCGAACACCCTGAACAGAACCAAATACGATAAACGAAATAAACATTGCTAAGCATACCAAACTTATATCAAAATAAAGCTTTACCTTTCCAAACTCCTGTGAAGTTTTGTAAGAAATCACTTTTACAATTCCTTCAGCCGGATTATTTACCACTTGTGCCTTCAACTGTACCACCGTGCTAAATGCAATAATAACACAGCCAATGACAACCATATTTAATTGAACCCAGTAATAAGATTGCGGGATATGAATAAGGAAATAAGACCAAAAATCAATAGCTATTCCTAATATTGGCCCTACTAATAATTGCAAATACTGAACTCTGGGAAAATTTTTGCCCATCATTATTATTTCGATTAAGACAAAAAGAAGATTAAACAGCATCGTCAGCATTCCAAAACTAATAGGTAAGAATAGACTAAATGCATATGGCGGACTCGTAATAGGAGTAGTACCGAGATGTGCAAGTGTAACCAGACTAATGCCGAGTCCCATAATGAAAAGACTCAGCAAGAAAAGCCCATAAGATTTTAATAGATTGGATTGTGCCAAATACATACACTTCTTTCCATAAATATTCCGATATTTTAATAGCTGCCTTTTTATTTTTTTGAACATAGATAGTTAGCGATGGAAAAATAAAATCCTGTTTTATGGACGTTTCTCTCCCTGTCCTGGACAATCTCATTCCATATTTTTAATAAGCAGCGGCACTTTTTTTCCGTAAATATCTAGTAATTTTTTATTGTGTTCATCTGAACCAGTAATATTTCCACTCAGAAATACTGGTGGAACTTGCCCTGTTTTGATAAGTAAATCAGTGACTTCTGCTAAAATAGCTTGAAGAATCGAAATGACAATCACAGAGGACGATGGGGCAAAACGAATACCTGTGTCAGAATTACTTAACATTGCGTCTCCAACCTGTACATGGTTATCTATTGTATAATCGCAGACATCTTTCAAGTATAACCCGTCTTCATGTCTGGAAGGCTGCTGTTCAGCATATGCTGTACTGGTTAATGCCACTGTAACAGCTCCATGTTCTTTCCCATATAATGCGACATCTATTGGAACTGGGTTGATGCCTGAAGTAGAAATGACAATTAGCACATCCTTCTTAGTAATGGAATATTCCGCTAATAATGGACGAACATATCTATTTTTTCTTTCTTTTTGAGAAGATGCTGCCCCGCCTTGATGAAGCATCAATTCGTCAATCAATATAGGATAAATCGGTGCAAGTCCTCCTGCACGATAGAATACTTCCTCTGTTAAAATATGAGAATGACCACATCCGAATAAATAAACAACTCCGCCATCATTTATTTTATCTGCGATTACTTCACTCACTTTCTGCATAACGTTTGTTTCTTTATTAAACGTATTTTCAAGCTGCTCTTGTACTTTTTGATAATACTTCTTTATCATCATAATCCCCCTTGAATAATTGGTTTAAAGTTTGAAACGGCCTTCTTATCCATTGGTTATTCTCCATTTAAGAGGCAGCCCTTCCTTTCTCTTAAATGGAGATAATCATTCTAGTTTAAACGCGATGCATTCTATCTTTATATTTTTCGATTAATGACTCATTGTATTCTCGGCCGCCTTCCACGTTGGCGCTTTTCATTATCGGCGGTTCGATACCTTTTTTCACTAGATTTTCGATTGCTTGTAAAACAACACTATCAAGTAAGTAAGCTGCTGAAATAGAAGATGTAGGACCTGTTTTCATTCCATATTCCGGTATATCTATTCCGCAGTCTCCAGGGTCTCCACAGTTATCCAGGACCACATCGGCAAATTCATATAATTTTTTTCCGCTTGAGTGCAGGCTTTTCGCATTTTGAGAATCTTTTAAATTTGTAACAACAATCAGCTTATTCCCTTTTTCTTTTATATATTTAGCCATGTCAATGTGCAAAGGGTTTTTCCCAGAATTGGATATAAAAATAAAACAATCCTCATCCTGCTGGTCGACTAAACGAATAAACGCATCACCAACCCCTTCAATTACCTCAAACCAGCCATTGATTCCGTAAAACTCTTTGATAGCCTTGGAGTTAACGAATCCTCCTGCCCGGCCAGCAACTTCAATGGCAGCTGCGAAAGAATGTCCCGAGCCAAAAGATTGAATAATACCTCCCCGTTCAACCGTTTCTGTCAGGATATCGGCTGCTCTTTCAATATTCTCCCGTTGCTCTGTTCGTATTTTCTTTAAAATATAATCTATTTTCGCATAAAATTGGTCGACATAGTTCACTGCATTCACTCCTCTTACTTATCGCTTGGCTTTATTCAAAAATACTTCAATGCTTGTTTCCGGGTCATCTGGCACCATTTGAGCTGTCACCTTCACCCCGCTGTTAAGAAGTGTTTGGATCGCTTTCTCTTCATCTGCTGAGAGACTTACTGATTTTTTGATTTGCACTGTACCAAAACGATTGGAAAGATTTCCGATATTGACCTGTGGCAGCTCCAATCCTTCCTCCTGCAGACGAACTAGGATTTCTGGTGATTTAACAACCAGTAAAACACGCTGTCCCTGATAGTTGCCTGCTTTAATATTTGCGGCTGCTTTTTCAAATGGCAAAATAGATGTATTTACTCCTGATGGTGCTGCCATTCTTAATACCGCTTTCTCATGATCACTGGCAGCAATGATATCATCTATTACCATAATTCTGTTTACCCTTAAACCAGTAGACCATCGAGTAGCTACCTGTCCATGAATTAATCTATCGTCAACTCTTACATGTACAATTCCTTCCATTTCTATCTCTCCTTATGTTGTAAATATTTTTAAATTATAAGCAATAATCCCAAGTGCCATTAGAATAAAGACAACGCGTGTTGAATTTAACTTTTTCTTACCCAGCATCCAATAAGTGACTGCAACAACAAGAACTGGACCTAGGGATGGCAAAATTTGATCAGCAAGCTCTTGTATAGAAAGTGTAACTTCCCCTTGCTGGAACTCATATCCAAAAGTTGCTGTAACCACCGTTGGGATAAGCGCACCTACAACGGTAATTCCAAGGATATTAGCAGCTTTTGTAAGATTCTTTAACCTGCCGCCTATTTCGGTTACGAGTCTCACACCTTCTTGGTATCCGGACCAAACAAAGAAACGCATGGCACCAAGACGAATAAATCCAAACACAATCCAAAGAATCAAACCGATTGGGTTTCCTTCAAGTGCTAAATAGGAAGCAATGGAACCTATGATGGTAGTAGGTATAACAAAGAAAAGCGTATCACCAATCCCGGCCAGCGGTCCCATCATACCTGTTTTTAATGAAGCTACTGCTTCCATTGATTTGATTCTTTTCTCTCTTTCAAGAGCTGTATTTACACCTAATATTAAAGGGGCCATCGTATTATTCGTGTTAAAAAATTGCATATGTGTCATGGCAACTGTTTTGCGTTCTTCGGGATCCTTATATAAATTCTTAAGTAACGGCAAAATACTGAAATAATATCCTAACCCTTGAAACTTTTGATAATTCCAGCTTGCTTGTCCAAAGAAAAACCATCTCCAAAATACTTTCTTTAACTCACGATACATCTTTCGTTTACTCATCGCCCATCCCTCCATTAGCTACCGCAGGATCATTGTTATCATTATTTTTAGTGAACCGCTGATATCCTAAAATTGCCAGAGCTAGTCCAACAAGTGCAGCTCCTAATACAGACATACTTAAATATGCTGCTACGACAAATCCAATAATAAGATAAGGGATATTTTCCTTTACAGGTAAATATCGTAATAATATGGCTATACCTAGTGCAGGAAGCATTCCGCCAGCTACACTCAAACCACTCATCAGCCAATCAGGCATATAGTTCACGATAGATTCTACAAACCTTGCACCAAATACAAGTGCTAAAAACACGGGTATCATTCTAGACAGAGAAGTAGGAAGCAATCCCCATAACCCCATCCTGGCAGCTTTATCAAGGTTCCCTTGTTTGATAAAGGTCTCTGCCCTGTTTTGAAAATACGTGTTTGTAAATCGGGCAAGAACATCGAGCTGAACCATTAACAAGCCAATCGGGATTGCTAAGGATATCCCAAACTCAGCTCCTTCGCCTGAAAAGATAGCAAAAGCTGTACCAATCAATGCACCCGTCATATAATCTGGAATCGATGCACCGCCGAAATTTCCAACTCCAAGCACCAGTAAATTCAACGTCCCTCCGACAATCAATCCTGTTTGCATATCTCCAAGAATCAGCCCGGCAAAAAAACCTGCCATTGTCGGTTTAACAAATCCCATTGTTGTGTTGTTTCCATCATAAATTGCAAATGCTGCATACAGCGTTATTAATAATACTTGCCACCAGACAATCTCCATCCTTACTGCCCCCTATTCATCTAAATCATTATTATTCAATTCAAGTGGATCCGCTTTAAAAATTGCACTTCTTGAAGATTCAATAACCCGATTAAGGTCAGAAATCATAAAATCAGTTTCATCTAAAAAGAGTGTTTCCAAGACTAGCGGCAGATTAACTCCGCTAATAACAAAGGCGTTTTGTTCCATCTCTAATTTATGTGTCAGCGCTACCGCCTGGTTGTAGGGCGTTCCCCCTTTTAAATCAGCAAGAATCACTATTTTTTTATTAGAACGCTTCCATTGTTCCAAATAAGATTCCAATTTTGAGGAAAAATCCTGAACACCAGCTTCGGTAAGTTCGATAATAGAAAGCTCTTCTTGTTCTCCCGTAATCATATCAACTGCTTTTTTTAGACCACCAGCTACTCCATGGTGAGATACTAACAAGATATTCATTTGTCCAACTCCTTTTATAAAGGTTCTATTTTATTGCTGAAATACTCCCAACGCTTATACGTTTCAATATATTCCACCACTCTTTTTTCCAGTAAGTACGTGTATCTGCGTATGAACGCAGTTGGTTTATCGCCTTCAATCTCAAGCAGCTTACTTTCCTCAGACGGCGTCGGGAAACAAATTTCTGTTATTTCTGTCGAATCTGCCTGGAAAAGATTAATTTCAAAATCATGTTTTATTTTTTCATAAATTGAGGAAAATGCTTCTAACTCTCCAATATCTTCCTTAATAAATTCAGATAAAACATAAGAGTATTGGACAAGCAACGGCACATCATCAATCATGCGTACGCGCTTGATTAAGTAAAATGCTTCCTCTTTGTTAATATTTAATTCTTTAGCTATTCGTGGATCTGTCATTTTTTCTACATTTAGTACTCGGACAGATTCTTGCTTCCCTTGATATTTTTCCTGATCAGAAAAACGCACTACTTTTGCTTTTTTCCCTTTGGAAACGTAAGTCCCTTTGCCTTGATAACGTACAAGATAACCTTCCTGTGTCAGCTCCTGTAAAGCCTTAATTACAGTAATACCGCTTACATTGTATTCTCTTTTCAACTCCGCTTCACTGTAAAACTTATCTCCTGGAAGAAACTTTCCGTTATTAATCTTGTAAAGAAGACTTTGCTTGATTTGCAGATATTTTGGAATAGAAATAAGATAACCTCCTAACTAGTTAATCAGTTAATATATTAAGTTAAAATAAAAAAATAATAGCATTGTTTTCATAAAGTTGATATCCATCCAATTCCCTACACCTTGCAATCAATCCAGGCATTTCGTTTTGCAATAAGCTAGTATTTAAATTTATGTTTGTCCTTTACTTGGCGGAATATGATGTAATTATTGATTGAAGCACTTTTACATCATTCTTTAATTGTTCGATACTATCTTCTTTCACAAATTCCATCATTAAATAACACATTCCTTGTTGCTTTTCTAGTTGTTGTAAGTACTTTTCCCAATCAGAAATACCTGCTGAAAAAGGATACACAATGACGTTATTTTCAACAAGCTGCCAATGAAAAACATGAACATGGCTAAGCCATTGTCTTACGGTATCAATACTCTTCACATTCTTATTCACTGTTTCAAATGGCGAGGGCTGCCAGTATAAGGAAACGCTTGAATGATTAATTTTCTTCATTAGCCGTATGGCACTATCTGCCGTATCTGTTAAAGTTCGGCCATGATACTCTAGATTAATATGAATTCCTTGTTTTTCTGCTAAATCAGCAATTCGTTTGGCATCCTCTATCACTTTTTCCCATTGTCTTTCTGTTGCTTCGCTTGATCCAATATTTCCAGCCCATACTCGAATGGCAGGAGCCGTCAATTTTTCAGCAGTATCTAAGATAGCTTCAAAAGAAAATGGTTGTTCCTTTACCCCTAGACGATAATAGGAACCATAAGAGATAATATCTATTTCTGCTTGCCGGGTTATATTAGCAGCATACGCAGCATGTTCTAAGTCACCAGGCGGAACATGAATATCGCCGCCCCATTCTATTCCTTGTATATCCGTATTTTTAGCAGCTTCTATTATTTCTTCTACAGATAAGTTTCTAAAGGTTACAGAACATAAGCCTATTTGAAACATCCTTTTCCTCCTCTCAAATTTATTTTTCTTTCCTGTTAGTCCACTAGAAAAAATAACTTACCGTTTTATAGCATCTAAATCGCTTCTATTTGTATGCTGTTTTTTAATAGCTTTCTTTTAACAACTTACGCTTATCATACGAAAAATTTTTTTAGCTGTCTTATTAAAGGCGGAATAAAATTCTCAATTTCGGAAATAAACTTTTGAAGGTGTATACCTTCTTTTTTTAAATAAACTAAAAAAAGAATATACTAAATATCAGCATATTCTTTCAGCTATCTGACTCCTTTGTATATTGATATTTATTCCTGAATTTCTGAGGAGAGATATTCGTATACGCTTTAAATTTTCTATAGAAGGTAGAAATTGCTTCAAAACCTACTTCAAAACAAATAGATGCAATATCATTATTGGTTTCCATGAGTAATTTTTTGGCAATTTCCATTCTTACTTCATTTAAATATTTCATCGGTGTCATATCATATTGATCTTTAAAAATCGTATTGATATGTCTGGTACTTATCCCAAGCTTTTGAGAATAATCATTGGCATCTCTAATTTCAAAATATCGTGTTTCGAGGTAATCTTTTAAACGTTCAGCCCGAAGCACATTTGCATCCGTAATATTTAATTCTTTTTGACTTCGAAATAAAATCAGCAATAATTCTTCCAGATAGATTTTTACAGCTACTACATTAATCAAATCCCCTTGTGCTTGCTCATAAAGCATCCTGCGAAGTAACTGTCTTACATTTCCTGCTTCAAATGGACTTAAATCAATTAACCTCGGATTGCTAAAATCCTGCATTTCTAAAACCTTTTGAATATCCGAATCCAAATGGAGCACATCAAACTCAAGCACAAGTACTGTCATTTTCCCCTCTGATGTAATAGAGTGGTCTGAATATGGCGGGATAAAAGCCAGACTATCTTGAAAAAAAGTGTTTTTTTGATTATTAAATGTAATCTCTCCTGTATTTTCGAGAGCATAAAGAATCTGGTGAACCTTATGATGGTGTTTCTTTACAAGATTTCTATTCGAATGTTTATTTTCTTTTAAACGAATACGATATCCCATTATAACTGCTCCTTTGGTTTGTGCTTTCTTTAATTAATTCTTAGATGTAATACATTTTTTGTTAAATACTTGTAAACAAAATAGACTTTTAACGTTACGCTAAAACATAATAACTACTTTAAAATCATGTTTAGCATTAATTATTTTTTCTTGATTTTCTCATCTAACATTTCTGTTCTTTTACTACATTTATTTTATAGCATGTCATTTCATATCGTCCATCTAAAAAATAAGGATACTATCTCCTCCAAGACAGCACCCTTATTTTTAATCTATTTTTCGTATTTAAACCAGCTTATGTCCACAATTCCCGCAGAAATTCATTCCTTGTGTTTTACTTCCGCAATTCGGACAGAAGTTTGGAATTGATTCGCTTCCTTCATTATCAGAAGCATTCTGCTGGTTTCCGGTCTGTTGATTCTGGCTTTGTTGTCCACCCTGATTTTGCTGTCCGCCCTGATTGGACTGCTGGTGATTTGCTGTATTTTGGTCATTCGTACCGTTCATCATTTCCTTTGCCATCTGCATTCCCATCATCATTCCGGCCATATCTGTTGCGGAATTGCCGCCATCTGATTTCCCGGAAGCAATCGCATCCGTCATAGCGACATCTTTATACCGTCCCATATCGCCGATCATGCCATGCGAGGCAGTTTTTGTAATCATATCCTGGATTTCTTTTGGATAATTAAAGCTCATGATTTGAAAACCTTTAATCTCAAAACCATCCTGATTGACTTGCTTATCTAAATCCTCTTTGATACCCTCGCCGATTTCAAAGGAATTCGCCTGAAGATTAAACATATCCTTTCCTTCTCTGGTAATCCACTTCATTAATAATTGATCTAAAACAGCAGTAATTCTCAGGCGAATGTCTTCCACCAGAAAACTGTCTCTGACGCCTGCGATATTATCTATCAGCTTCACATAATCTTTCACTGTAAACTGAAAGGTTCCATTAGCACGGATCGGTATACCGCCAGGAAGCTGTGGAGAAGGTATGTTTATCGCATTTTTTGTGCCCCATTTCACAGTAAACTGTTTTGTATTGACAAAAAGCACTTCCACACGCATTCCGCTGTTAAATCCAAATTTAAATCCTTTTAAGGTAGATAAAAAAGGAATAATGTCTGATTCAATTTCATATTCGCCCTCTTCTTTAAAAACCCCTTCAATTTTTCCCTGGTTGAAAAAAATAGCATCCTGGCCCGGGCGAACAATTAATTTACTCCCTTTTTTCACCTCGTTGTTATTCCATTTCCAAAAGATCATATCATCACGAAATGATTCCCATTCAATCACATTTGCTAATTGCCCTCTAAAAAAGCCCATCATTCTGTTCATCCTTTCTTTATTTCAATACCTTCATTCAATCTATAATTAAAACTTTGCACGCCCGGAAGATCGGGAATGTCCGCCGCCAGTTCTGCCTATACTGCCGCCTCCCCGGCCTCCGCCGCTGTTGTTCTTCTGAATTTTCGTTTTCGTAACGGTTTGACGTAAATATCTATCTGACTTGCTTTTAATTCTTGAATTATCTGCATCAAGATACGTACTTGCATTCGTCGTCACACGGCCGCCCATATTAAAAATCATGGAACCTACAATAACTGCACCAATTATAACAGCAGCCAGCAACTGGAACCAAGTTTGAAGAAAAATACTGTCCGGGTTGATACTCGGGTTCACACCCATATATCGCTCTACCTTTTCAAAATATAATAAGCTGGCATCGTAATAATCGTTATTTCGTAAATCAGGAACTAAATCATCGGCAAGCTGCTGCGCACGCTCAGGGCCAACATACTCTTCTCCCTTATAAAATCCGCTTACCGCAATATCTCTTTCTCCGGAAGGTCCTGAAAAATCAAGCCCCATAAATACCGTATCTCCATGTTCTCCATCATATCCGGGGCCCTGTTCATCATAGAAGTCATCGATATATTTTTGGATATCTCTTCCATCAGACTCATCCTTCGTCAATATAAGGATATCAATCTCGTTCTCTTCACTATATTCAGCCGCCCTCTGCTCCAGATCCGTCCGCTCATTATCTGTAAATATGTTTGCATCATCATAAATATACTGCTTCTCTGCAGACACTGCAGGCAGCATTAGGAAAGATATAAGTACAAGTATACCAGCCGTAATTAAAAACTTCTTCATAGTAAATCACCGCCCAGCATCATCGCTATTGCTTTAAATAAAACAAAAGACCCTCCAGCAATGCTGGAAAACCAAAGCGCTGCCTTCGAATAGCTCAACGGCGGCTTTCCGACAATTTTTCCAGTCTGCCCATTCATTGCAAAGGTATGCTCTTGCTGATCAAAATCGTAATATACCATCCAGACTGGCAGCAGGACATAGTAGCTGTTTGCTTTCTTGGTGCGTATGTTTTTTTGTTGATAGCTTACAGAGCTGTATCCCCGGATGGTGGAAGCTATATACGTATCCATAAAACCTTGAATTTTTGCCTTCACCCGGTCAAATAATTCATCATCGGTATAATTATACTTTTCAGCTAAGTATCCTGCTAGATAAGGCGTTTTAAAATCCTCCAGCTTGTTATAATCATAAGGCTCTATTTTATCCATCAGCTCATCATTCATTTTTTCTGATGCATCGACCGGCACTTTTAAATAACTGATATCAATATCTCTATGCACACGATAATACTTGGTTTCCGTATAACGATAATCGCCGCGCCGATACGTGCGTACTTTGGTACCTGTTGCCTTTACGTCTACATCATTGTCTAAATCGTACATCCAAAAAGGGACATACATTCCTGTAATATTTTTCACACGGTCTGCAGTCATAAAGCCCTTAGGCGTCAACCTGCCATTTTTACACCATTTTTTAAATGCTTCCATTGCTTCTTCTTTACTGATGGTAAACGGAATTACTTTCGCAGGTGCCAACTCCCCGGATAACCGGTCAGCAAGCACCACCCCGGCCCCGCAGAAGCTGCATGAGGTCGCCGTTGTATCTGCATCAGTTAAAACAATAGCACCGCAATTCTCACAATGATATTCCTTCGCCTCGTCTTCCTCAAAGGACTGCGAGATATTCACGTCATCATACGTATCAATATGCTCCTCATGCCCGCAGCTGTCACAGGCCAAATGACCGGAAGCACTGTCAAATTCCATATCCGCCCCGCAGTTGGGACATTTATAATGCACTAACATCCGTCTTCACCTCATTTTTCTGATCGCAATTCAAGCAGCGCCTCTGCTTCAGCAAGCTCAAACTGGATCTTCTCTTCTTGTGCTGTTGTGTATTTCATTATATCGGCTTCATTTTCTTTCGCAGAGGTCTCCCTCTCTAAAGCATCCAGCTGGTCAAAGGTTTCTGAAAATGTTTGACGCATTCGGTCATAGCTTTGCTGGAAAGGGACCATCTGTGTTTCAAAATCATATTTTTGGCGTTGTAATTTTTCAATTTCTTTCTGTGCCGCTTCTTTTTGCATTTGAAATCGGCTTTTTTCATTTGCTTGTTCCGAGCTTTCTTCATATCTGGCAAACTTATCTGCCAGTCCTTGCTGCTCTATTAGCTTTTCCTGTGTTCTGGTAATGTTTAGTTGAATAGTGTCTATTTTGGCGTGCATTTCCCGCATTACGCTATCCATTTCTTTTCTGTTTTTTTGCAGCTTTTGTCTGTTTTTCTTCGCTTCTCGTTCAGATGAAAAAAGGCCTTTAAAAAAACGCATTCTGAATCATCCTTTCTGCCTCGCTTAAATAATTGTACGTTTGAACTCCACAAAAGGTTTCACTGCCTTTTCAGAACGGTAAGGACGTTTCAAAATAATCAATTACCTTATAAGGATAACTTATTTTCTATTAAAATTCTAATTACCTTTTTAAAAATTTCGATTTCTTTTACAAGATTGTAATATTAATAGCTTTTCGAAATGAAAATGAAATGAAAAAACCGTAAATTTATCTGAAATTGTTGATAGAACTTGATTCGAAACCTGTCGATTGATGTAATATATTTTAATAATTTGTTACCGACCTTTAAAAATTTGGACACCTTCTTGTGATATCTCTATGTTACCTTGTATATAGTGAAAAAATAAAAGTTCAGCGAAAATATAGCTGAATCAGGTCTGGGTTGGTTTCAGTCCGTTATCTTCTGTTTCAATCAATTTGTACTCCCCTATATACAATACATCATAGAATAGGAGATTAACGGACGGCCATACCACGATTTGAGCGAAATCTTGCTACATAGGTTTCTGTTTTTCAACAAAATAATATAAACATTCTTAAGGAGGAATTCTTTTGGCACCATTGAATCTTGATGCAAAAAAATATGTTATTTCGACTGCGTTTGCTGCAACGTTAGCACTCACTCCAGTAGTAGGCTCCAGTGTATTAGCAAATGCGGGAGAAGGATCAACAGAAGGAGATATCACCTACGAAGAAAGTAGCCTCCCTGAAGCCCAAGAGGAACAATCTTCTGAAGAAACACCTTCTGCAACAGTTAACTCTTCTCTTGTTCAACAAGGTGATTCCGGTTCAGAGGTAGAAAATATACAAAGTTCATTGCACGATCAAGGCTATTCTTCTAGTAACGTAGATGGTATTTTTGGAGAGCTTACGGAACAAGACGTAAGAGATTTCCAATCTGATCAAGGCTTGCAAGAAGACGGTATTGTAGGACCAGCTACTTCTGATGCACTAGGTACTCCTGTTGAATCCGCTCCAAGCTCTGAAGAAGCTTCAGAATCAGAAGCTAGTGAAGAGGAAGCAACAGAAGAAACAACTGAGAATGACATTGTTATTGAAGAAGTCTCGAATGATTCCGGATCCGAAGACAATGCAGGAACACAATCTGGTTCTGTCAGCGGTTCTGACATCGTTGCAGCAGCTGAAAGTGCTTTAGGAATCCCATATCAATTTGGAGCATACACTCCGGGAGAATCAAATCCTTCTGCATTGGACAGCAGCGGATTGATTAACTATACGTTTGACCAAGTAGGCATCGATGTTTCCCGTACACACAGCCAAATGTGGGCAAATGACGGAGTTCATGTAGATTCTCCAAGCGTTGGCGATGTTGTCTTCTTTGAAGGAACATATGATACAGCTGGCGCATCTCACAGCGGAATTTACATTGGTAACAACCAAATGATCCACGCAAGCAGCGGCAGCGGTGCAATGGTTGTAGCTGACATGAGCGTTGATTATTGGCAGCAACATTACCTTGGAGCAAAATCTTTCAATTAATAGTTAAAAAAACAAGCGCAACCTGGCGCTTGTTTTTTTATGTTTGCTTTTTATTCTTTTCTAGCATTGAAAATTTTATATAGACTTTTTAAATTTTTTGCGATATACTTGTCAACAATTTATTAGAAGGATTTCCGAAAAAAGGGATAAAGGAATATTTTACATAAACATTATTTTCAGACTAATCCGATATTATTTATTTATCGCAAAGTTTGTGCATTCTATTCCGTCTATCCAAACTTAAAGTTTATTTCTTGTCTATACATACTCAGAAAATGTGCATCAAAATAAAATACGGAATCCTATTCTATTATATTGAAGTAAGGGAGTATCATAGAAGTATGAAATTATTCATTCACATCAGTAATTTTTCGAATAAGTATTTTGCATTCATCACTATTTTAGTCGCTGTTGCCGCCTTCTATATGCCTGGCGGTTTTAATTGGTTAAACAATTACATGACCATATTACTCGGAATCGTTATGTTTGGAATGGGGCTCACCATGACACCAAACGATTTTAAGCTGGTGTTAACAAAACCTGTACCAGTTATTATTGGCGTTATTCTGCAATTCACCATTATGCCGCTGCTTGCATTTGGAATTGCAAAACTTTTAAATTTACCGCCTGCTCTGGCAGCTGGAATTATCTTAGTAGGATCTGTTCCCGGAGGTACTGCATCGAATGTCATGGTATATCTCGCTAAAGGAAATGTAGCGTTATCCGTTACGATGACATCTGTTTCTACTATGCTGGCACCAATTATGACACCAGTGCTTTTGTATCTTCTAGCTGGACAATGGATCCCAGTAAATCCGTTTGCCATGTTTATTTCTATCATTCAAGTTATTATTGTTCCCATTGTGTTAGGACTTATTTTTCAAAGGTTCTTTCCAGTGGCAGTTGACAAAAGTATAGAAATTTTGCCGCTGATTTCGGTTATAGCTATTTCGGGAGTAGTGGCTGCAGTTGTTTCAGGAAATACAGAAAATATTGCATCTTCAGGAGCGCTTATTTTTGTCACAGTTCTCTTGCATAATTGGTCGGGACTTTTGCTTGGCTTCTTAGTTGCCACAGTGCTTCGTCTCAATGAAGAGACAAGAAGAGCAATATCCATCGAAGTCGGCATTCAAAATGCTGGATTAGGCACCACCTTAGCGAGCGCCCATTTTGCTGCACAGCCATTGGCTGCATTGCCAGGTGCTATTGCCGTTGTGATGCATGTAATCAGCGGGTCTATCCTTGCATCCATCTGGTCAAAAATACCGGTGAATAATAATAAAAAAGGAAATAAGAGAGAAATAGCTTAATTTGCTGAGGCTATCCTCGTGGAGCTGATTAAAAATGAAACAGAGGACACAGGTGATTGAAAAGTAGAGACACGTTCCTTTTCAATCATTTTTCAAAAAAGCGATACCCAATAAAAAGGAATAGAAAAGGAGATTCGTCCATTGCAATATACAGACAATAATCTAAGCATTCGTACAATTGAAGAAAAGGATCTGCCGCGTCTGTGGGAGTTGATATTTAAGGAAGAAAAGCCAGAATGGAAAAAATGGGATGCCCCCTATTTCCCGCATCAGGCAAAATCATATGAAGCTTTTTTAACAGAACAGGCGCATTGGATAAATTCTGAAAAATATTGGGCTGTAGAGCTTGATGGTCATATTCTTGGTACGATTTCTTATTATTGGGAGCATCAGCCCTCCTGCTGGTTAGAGATTGGTATTGTTTTACATGAAGCAGCATCCTGGGGAAAGGGAATCGGCACTCGCGCTTTGAAACTATGGATCAATCATCTTTTTAATCAACTGCCGTTAGTTCGTATCGGTTTAACAACTTGGTCCGGTAACATGCGAATGATTCGGGTAGCGGAAAAACTCGGGATGCAAATGGAAGCACGAATTCGCAAGGTCCGGTATTATCAAGGTGAATATTATGATTCCATCCGCATGGGGATGCTGCGTGAAGAATGGGAGCAGCATCATTACAGCACGAGAAGACAGGTCTTAAAATAGACCTGTCTTCTCGATTACAACAAACGATTTTCCAACTCCTTTTTATCAAGCAGTTTTATCATACTTCCCTTCCTCTGAATAAGTCTTTCTCCTTCTAGCCATTTCAATTTTCGAGACAGTGTTTCTGGCGTCGTTCCCAGAAAAGAAGCCAGCTCCTTCATCTTCATAGGAATCTCTACTTGCTTGGATCCTGCAGTTTTATATAAATCAAGAAGATATGTCATTAAACGATTTTCTACTTTTTCCATCATTAAAAATTGTGCTTGCTGTTCTGCCTCCATCAATTTTTGAGCATTGATTTCTAACAGCTTCAAGCTTATTTGCGGGTATTGCAATAGTATTTTTTGAAAATCCTCCTGTTTTAACAGGCAGACTTCTGTTTTCTGCATTGCTTCCCCAAATAAATTTTCATTTTGGGCACCAAGCAGTAATCCTTCTCCTTCATAACCGTTCGGTCCGACAACTCTTAATAATTGCTCGCGGCCAGTCGCTGAAAGCTGATATACCTTCATATTTCCCTGGGCAATCACAACTAATTGCGGGTTTTCGTCTGGAGTAATAATTTGTTCACCCTTTTGAAAAATATGGTGCTTTACCAACCGGTTAATTATCCTTTGATCTTCTAAATCTAAATGCTGGAAAAGCGGTACTGCAGCTACACATAAATGCTCCTGGCTCACGGCAAGTCCTCCTTTTCAACATGGCAGCTTTTTTTAGCAGATAGATAAAGCTGCCATGTTATTGTCTTTCCTCTATTATACGCCTTGTACTTTTGTATTTTCTACTGTATACCCCAGCTTTTCAATGACTTCTGATAATTTATCCGCACTTGTTTCCTTATTATTAATTTCTGCTTTTACCTTACCGGCATGAAATAAGACATTCACCTTTGCTACGCCTTGCTGCTTCTGAACAGCACTTTCGATTTTTTGAATACATGACGGACAGGTTAAGCTTTCTAATTGAATCGTTACTTTTTCCATAATTAATCCCCACTTTCCTTTTATTTATATTTCTATCGTACTTCTAAAGTTTTATTTTGTACTTGATAGCTATCAAGTTTTTCATCCTTCGTACGATAGCGTAATAAACGCATGCCATTGATAACTACTGCTAGAATACTTAATTCATGTACCAGCATACCGCTGGCCATGTGGATATATCCAAAAATCAATCCGATGAGGAGAAAAACCACCGTCCCCACTGCAATGATGATATTTCCCTTCATATTGGCTGTTGTTTTCTTTGTTAAACCAAAGGCGTGGATCAATTTTTTAAAATGAGAGTGCATTAGGATAATATCAGAGGTTTCCACTGCTATATCCGTCCCGCTTCCCATTGCAATTCCTCCATCAGCTAAAGCAATAGAAGGGCTGTCATTCACTCCATCTCCGATAAAAGCTACCGTTCTTCCTTCTTCTTGAAGCCGTTTTATAAAGCTGGACTTATCCTCTGGAAGGAAATCCCCATGAACCTCCGTTATACCCAATTCATTTCCCACTATCTCTGCCGTTGTCTGATTATCTCCTGTCAACATCACAAAACGCTTGATCCCCATTTGTTTTAAAATACGCAACGTTCTTTTTGCATCTGGCCGAACCTGGTCTTTGATACCAATCAGCAGTGTTAGCTGACGATTGATTGCTACAAATACGGTAGAATTCCCTGACTGTTGAAGATAAAGTAAATCCTGTTTTGCCTGATTATTTATCCAAACAGCATGATTCTCCATGAAGGTCTGATTACCAATCATTATTTCCTCCGAACCGATGTGAGCAATAATTCCTTGTCCTTTCACAACCTCTGTTTTATCAATTTTTGCATATTCGGTTTTCCCCACATAATCTAAGATTGCTTGCCCCAATGGATGCTCTGATTCTCTCTCCACACTCGCAGCTAACCGAAGTGCTTCTTGAAAATCATCCGTATATGCTTTCGCTTCAGAAACTGCCGGTTTGCCACTCGTTAATGTTCCAGTTTTATCAAATACCATCGTATCTGCCTTGCTGAATGCAGCCATCAATTCCCCGCTCTTGATTAGAATGCCATTTTTTGCTCCATTGCCAATTCCGGCAACATTAGAGACCGGGACACCAATAACCAGCGCCCCCGGACATCCTAAAATTAAAATCGTAATTGCCAGATGGACATTCTGAAAAATCAAACCGACAATAAGCGCAAGCAGCAACACAATCGGCGTATAATATTTGGCAAACCGATCCATAAAACGTTCCGCTTCGGATTTATTATCCTGTGCTTCTTCCACAAGTTCAATAATTTTTCCAAAGGTCGTGTCTTCTCCAATTTTCTCCGCCTCTATCTTCAACGTACCATTTTCTAAAATTGTACCGGCAAACACTTTCTCTCCGGTTGTTTTTCCTGCTGTCATGGATTCACCTGTCACACTTGCTTCATTGATATAGCCTTTTCCTTCTTGAATAATACCATCCACAGGAATTTGCGCTCCTGTCTTAACAAGGAGCAAATCCCCTTTCGTTACGTCATCAATATTAATTTCTTCTATATTATCACCGTTGATTCGTAAAGCGCTGGCGGGAGCCATTTTGGTAAGTTCCCGAATAGCAGAGCGTGTTTTTTCCAATGTTTTTTGTTCCAATAACCCTCCGAACAAAAACAGGAAAATAACAATAGCAGCTTCACTGAATTCACCGATGATAAACGCTCCAGTAACAGCAATGGATACCAACAGTTCAATACTGATTACTTTTACTTTCAGTGCTTGGTACGCTTGGATAAATATCGGCGGAATCCCGATAATTGCAGCCATTGCAAGTGAATATACCGGATTCCAATCAAATAAAAATTTTGAAATAAATGCTGTAATAATCAATATTCCGCAGATTAGTACAACGGGATGCTTATGTCCCATAAAGAAATTCTGCAGCTTCATTTTCTCTCCCCCTCTCCGATTACACTGTCATTTTATCGTGAAAGAAAGAGAAAATAATTGATGCTTATCAAGATAGGAAAACTCATTTTGCAAAACGGTTATTTGTACAAATAAAAAAAGCATCCTCGAAAGATACTTTCTTTACATATACCGAAATAAATCCCAAACAGTGGGCTATTTTGAACATAAACCTACAAAATTCCTTTTGTTATCCTCGTTAATACTTTATGAAGCAAATCTAAACAAAAAAAGAGGACGACAGCTATCGTTACAAAAAATGCAGCCGAACGGAGAAATGCAAATGGAATAAAGCTGACCAGCCAGTTTCCAGCATAGTATATTAGCACAAATGCTATCGCAATCGTTACCAAGTAGGAGATAATAACACCGATTATTTGAACAGCATGAAGTTTTGAATAGGTTGCTCTCAGCTCTTTTCTGTTTTTCCAAAAATTAAAAGCGAATAGAACTATACTCAAAAAAGAAAATACACCTGCCAAGATTCTCCTCCTTTACTTTTATATTGTAAATCTCTTATTGCTTTTTCGTAGTAATCAACGTTTTCTATTTGCCATTATTAGAAATAGCACCATAATAATCCCAGTATAAATCATTATCCATAAAAATGGAAATCCCGATAAATAGGTCAAGTTTTCTTCCTCCCATTGAAATAGCGGCTTCTGGGTAATCGTGGCCGGTGGAATAATCCATGTAATATATTTGAGAGATGCCGGTAAAGCATTCTCGATACCTAGTGCAGCAATGGAAAGAATGACCGTCAGTGCTAAACCGCCATAGGCATTGATGGCACTTTCCATCATTACGCTACTGAAAAAAGCGGCAATACAAATTCCGAGCGCAGCCAATAGGAGATGATTCACTATCGATACGAAGCCAACTGTCATGGAGACAGAATCAGAAAATAGATGAAATATAATCGGATAAAGAAAGGCAAACACTGCCAATAGCAAGGCAATCAGCCAAACCGCTGCTAATTTTGACAAGTAGTATCGATAGCTGCTTCTCAGATTTAAAACCAGCAGCTGTCTTTGTACTGGTGAATCCAGAGACAAGACGCTCATACATAACCAGGCAGAGACCACAAACAAAAACAATGCTGTAATCGCATAGCTATCGACAACCGGATTCGGCTTATACGTATAAAAAACAGCGATTAACACAATAAAGGTGGAGACCGGCGGAAAATATTTATGAGAACGGATATAATCATGCAAGCTGTATTTAATGACTTCTTTCAAATAAATCTCTCCTTCTATGTAAAACGAACAAACACATAGTTTGTTCTTCACTCCATTTTATAATCGATGTTTCCGACGTACTCAATGCTTCCCTGCAATTCAAGAATCCTGGACAGGAGCTGATCGCTATTTTCTGAATTCACATATAGCAGCAAGCTATTTTCTCTTCTTTCTTTATTTATTAATTCGTTCCATTCCTGCACATCTATATCCGTTAAACCCTTTACTTCAATCACCTTCACAGCATCTTTTTCCACAAGTTTTTCTTCTGTTAATTGCCCATCTTTTATGTAATAGGTTTGGTCAACAACCTCTTCAAAAATGGGAGCTTCATGATAGGTTAATAGAATGGCGGTTCCTTGTTCCTTTAATTCGTCTAGAATCAAAAGTAATTCCTGCTGCGCGGAAAAATCGAGCCCGGATAACGGTTCATCTAAAACTAACAGCTCTGGCTGCGGAAGAATGGCTTGAATAATACCTACCTTTTGGATATTCCCTTTAGACAACGTGCTAATTCGCCGGTCACTCCATTTATCCAATTGAAACCGATGCAATAACGACGAAATACGCTGTTTGAGCTCAGCCTCTGAAACATCGCCTATCCTTCCGGTATAGTGCAAATATTCATTTGGTGTAAAACGGAGATAGTTTGGAAACCTTTCTGGTACATACCCTATCCGGATATTCTTATCAGTATATACTACCTGCCCTGAATCCGGTCGTTCTACTCCTGCTGCCATACGTAAAAAGGTGCTCTTTCCACTGCCATTCCCACCTAAGACAGCAATGACCTCCTTTTCTTCCAAGCGAAGTGACATGTCGTATAAAATAGTTTTCTTCCCGTATTTTTTCTTGATACTCTTTAGCTCTACAAGCTGATTCATGTAATTCTCCTTGTCATATCATTTGGTATATACTGACATACTCAATTCTGCCTTTTTACAGTTCCTTCGCTAAATGATCTATGTTCAAAGGATATTATTATAGCTATTTATCATATTATATTTATTTATCTTACAATTAAATGTAAATGATAAATAGAAACTTCATTAAAGCCAGTTACACTGCGAAAAATTGATTATAAAATAACTCTCGATGATTTCCATAAAGCTGCTGAACGATTTACTGACTTAATTCCCTTTTTCCTGCCTCCATTTATTAAATTCTAGATATTCTCTAAAATGCTCTTTCGACACACCAGATTCCATTGCTTCTTTTACAATATTCACCCATTCACTATCTAATTCTGTTTCATGTATCGAGTTGTTTTCAATTATTAAATCTTTCACATAAACCTCTAACACTTGGCTGATTTTCTCGATGAATTGGATGGAGGGGTTTGATTGAAGGTCTCGCTCGATGGAACTTAAATAGGATTTTGCTACTCCTGCCTTTTCAGCCAGTTCTGATAGCGACATTCGCTTTTCTTGACGTAATTGTTTGATTTTTTCACCAATCAAGTTATTCACCTGCTTTTTCTGAAAATTATATCATAATATTGCTGGGGAGTTCTATTATTAAAAATTAACAGTTTGTTCTCAGATAGAGGCTAAATATAATCAGAAGAAGAATAAATTAGATGAACAATCGTTCCGTTTTTAAAACAATTTAAGTTATTTAGATAATCGATATGATTAATTCATTTAAAAGGATTTATTTTTACATATAATCTTTCCATATAAATCTGTCGAAAAAACTCAAGTAACCCACTGCGGATTATACAATGTCTCCAAGCTTTGTGTTGTTTATCTTTATTCTCTGTAATAGGCTTCAAGTGTCCTGTTAGTTGGGTTGCATTACTTGAAGTGAAGACTCTTGCTGATTTTTCATTTCCGTTATCGTCATGATTTCTCTTTTTATTTTGCAGAATTGAAATGAAAATATACAACTCATCCGTTCATTCTCTTATGAAAACGCATAGCCTGCAGTTACATTTTTTCTGATATTTGGCTCATACTAACCAAAAAGGAGGTATTGGAATGAGCGTAGATAAAGGAAAAAAGAAGAAGAAAAAGAATAAAGAAGAATTAAATGCCATGAAGGGCGGGAAAGAAAGGCATCGCAGAAATCGTTCTTAGGTTGGTGTATAAGAGGAAGGCTGAATCAAAGTTATTTCATCGCTGAGGCTCCATCATATAACGAAAGCCTCCCTGAATTGAATTCCAGAGAGGCTTTCGTTATGAACTATTTACAAGTAAAAATCGAATACATAAATACCAGCCAGCTGCCTAATTCCAATCAATTCCCGCTCAAGAATTCACTTGGAATGGAGGTTAAATCAATTCCCCAAACTATTGGAACAAAATAATACACAGCTAAAATAATAATAATTGTTCCTACGATATTGACCCAGAATCCTGTTTTGATCATCTCAATAATTTTCAGTTTTCCTGTACCGAAAATAATGGCATTCGGCGGTGTTCCAACCGGTAGCATGAATGCACAGTTTGCTGCCAGTGCACATGGAATCATCAGCGCAAACGGATGAATGTTTAACGCAACCGCCAATGCTCCAACTACCGGCAAAATCATGGTCGCTGTTGCTGTATTGGAAGTAATCTCCGTCAGAGCCATAATCATCAAGGTTGCTGCAGCAATAACCACAAGAATATGGAAGCCGTCTAAAACAGTCAGCTGCTCCCCGAGCCAGTCAGATAAGCCTGTTTCTGTAAAACCAGCCGCAATTGCCAATCCGCCTCCAAACAGCAGGAGCACCCCCCATGGAATATCACGGGAATCCTTCCAAGATAAAATACGTTCCTCTTTTTTTGCTGGAATAGCAAATAATAATACTGCGGCTACAATTGCAATCATCCCATCAGAAATCCCTGGAACGTTAACAATGCTAAAATTTCCATCTGTCCAGAGGAAATCTCTTGTAATCCACATAAATGCAGCAAAAACAAACACTACTGCGACCATCTTCTCTTCATAGCCTGTTTTCCCCAGTTTACTTCGTTCACGCTGGATTAATTCTTTTCCGCCAGGCAGCTGCTTAATACTTGTTTTAAATGCAACCTTCCCTAAATATAACCATGTAAAGAAAAGCATAAAAACAACAACGGGAAAAGCAAACAGCATCCAGGTCGCAAAAGAAATATTTACACCAAATAATTCGTCCAGCTGCCCTGCCAGAATAATATTCGGAGGTGTTCCAATCAATGTTCCCAAACCGCCGATTGTTCCAGCGTAACCAATCCCAAAAATCAGGGATTTTTCAAACTTTGGTAATTCTTTTTCTTCCGGAGTTCCTTTTAACACACTTGCTACCTGTACTGTAATCGCCAGCCCCATTGGAACCATCATCATTACCGCAGCCGTATTGGAAACCCACATAGAAAGAAAACCGGTAGCTGCCATGAAACCAAGTAGAATTCGCTGTACACTTGTTCCAATTACCGCAATGATAAAAAGGGCAATACGCTTATGCAGATTCCACTTTTCCATGGCTGTGGCAATAAAAAATCCGCCTAAAAATAGAAAAATAATATCATTTCCATAGGCAGAAGCAACATCTCCGCCTTCCATCGCTCCCGTTATCGGGATTAATATCAATGGCAGGAGAGACGTAGCCGGGATAGGCAATGCCTCTGTGATCCACCATGTGGCTACCCATAATGTCGTAGCCAGAACAGCCTTTCCTTCGGCTGATAATCCTTCCGGCTGAAAAAATAGCATCGTTAAAACGAATAAAAGCGGTCCTAAAATTAAACCGACGATTTGTGCCCTGGAATAAGGTTTCTTTGGAGGTTCGTCTCCTGAATCTTCAGGCTGCCCCTGAACCGTGCTGTCCTTTGCAGAAGTTTGTTTATGTTTTTCAACATCTTTTTCAGTAACATTTTTATGGAGAGCAAAAATATTTAATAGACTTTTTGTGCGTTTATGCTGCCTCCAAAGTTCGTTCCATGCCGATGTTACATAGTTCATCGTTCATACCCCTCTCTGAAAACGCTTACCAAAAATGGTTATTCTTATTTTCGTCTATTTACTATGGTTTGTATATATTTTTTAACTAATCGAAACTAGAAATACGTGTTCAAAAAGTTCGATAAATAGGACCAGCCAGCTAAGAACGCGACGTCCTGTCGCAACGCCGACACTAGCACATCCTGTGCGTCGAAAGTTCAAGGCGACGAGCTATTTACGAACGGACTTTCACAGGATGTGATGACTTCTGTGTTGTCCACAGGACGTGGACGTTCTTAACAGAAGTTCTTTCGTGCTTTATAATACGTGAGTAACGGTCTTGGTGGGGCGAGTAATCGCAGACCCCATCGGAAATAGCTCGTCAACGTAGAAATTCGCCGTGTCATTTTTATTGGACTTTTTGAACATCCTCTAGAAATGACGAAAATTGTTTTTTCCTGTTTGCGAGAGTCTATACTGCTGCAGCGGACGTCCGAAGCTATGGTAAATCACATTTTTTTCAAGCAATCTTTTTTCCTCAAAAAAACGTAAATATTTACGCAGGGATACATGGGAAATGTTTGCATGAGCACTTAAATCTGCCGCTGACAGCCAATCCTCATGCTCCATCATGACCGTTAATATATTTCGACATGTTTCTTTCGTGATTCCTTTTGGCAGATCCTCCGGTTTTAACACAACAGGCTGTTCATGCGGGTGAAATAAACGATCCACTTCTGATTGATGCACCTTTCCTTCCGTCACTCTTATGGTTTGCTGATAACGTAGGAGGGACGCCTGGAAACGTTCGAAGGTAAATGGCTTCAGCAGATAATCTACGACTCCGTAGCGGTAACCAGTCTGTAACGATTGCTGATCATTGGCGGATGTGATTAAAATAACGTCCACATTTATTTCTTCTGAACGGATTTGTTTTAATACATCCAGCCCATTTTTCTGCTGTAAATAAATATCGAGTAAAATCAAATCAACATCTGGGCGCCTTGCCAGCTCAATACCCTCCTCGACCGTTTCTACACTCCCTGTACAGCAAAATCCATCAATTTTTTCAATATACTTCTGATGAAATTTAGCAATAAGCGGTTCATCTTCAATAATAGCTATCCGTATCATTGTGAATTATTCCCCTCTTTGTCGTTCCATTCATATGGCATCGTAATTTGTAAACAAACGCCTGCACCAATCTCAGATTGAATATGATAATTTCCATTGCCTGCTTTAACTGCATTAATCATAATCGTCATCCCGTAGCCGCGGTTCAATCCTTTTGTCGAATAGCCTTTTTCCAGGATAAAAGGTAAATCCTCGACATCAAATCCTTCTCCATTATCACGGATTTCATAGAATAACGCTCCGTCAAAAACATCAAAAATCAATGTGACCTTTTTTTCTTCCTGACCGACCATCGCCTCGACTGCATTTTCCAGGCTGTTTCCAATAATCGTTATCCAGCGGTCAACAGCTGTTGGATCAGAAAGGCTCGGCCATTTATTTTCCCCTTGTATATCCACATCAATTTGAAGCTGTTCCAGGCGCTCCAATTTGGTCAATAAATATCCTGCAATGGCTACATCATCAATATGAGCGGAAATAATCCCTGTTTCCCGCTGATAGATCATGGAAAGGCTATCTACATATTCCGCGAGCTCTTCATAGGATTCGGTATAGACCATTGCTCCGATAATATGAAGCTTATTCATAAACTCATGCGTCTGCATCCGTAACGTATGGGCATAGGACTCTACTCCAGAAAGCTTCTTCATCATGGCGTCCAGCTCATTTCGATCCCGGAAAGTGACAAGTGCCCCGACATTATGTTTATCCACTTGAAAGGAAACACTGTTCGTGATCATTTCTAACTCACCGAAGCGGACAGCTTTATCATAAACGGCCTTTTCCCCGTTTACGAATACTTCCAGTGACAGTTCAGGCCAGATCTCACTTATTTTTTGTCCAATAATATTCCCATGAAGCCCGGCGCGCTCCAGCATTATTTCCGCGGATGGATTCGCAATAATGATGTAACCGTCTGCATTAATAGCGATAACTCCTTCACTTACGCTGTCAAGCATTGCTTCCCGTTCCTCTATCAGATAGGCAATCTCCTGAGGCTCCAGGTTAAATAAGGTTTTCTTCAGCCTCCTTGCTAAAAGGTAAGAGCCTGCTAAACCGAGAAGAAGACTTACAGCTGTTCCGTAAATGGTTATCTTTACACTATCCCATACAGCCTGATTAATAACCTCTGTGGAAATCCCTACAGAAATAGCTCCGATCTGCATACCATCTTGATCATAAACCGGTTCAAAAGCGCGCATCGACGGTCCTAAAGTGCCAACTGCCTCAGACGTATAGCTTTTTCCTTCAAACACATCCTCAATATCCCCGCCGACAAAATGTTCTCCAATCCGCTCCGGAACAGGATGCATCAGCCGGATCCCTTCCATATTCATCAACACAATATATTGCAGATTATTATTCTCGCGAACCTCGGCTGCAATAGTGCGGAGCTCGTCATCTGCCTCCCCTTCTGCAAGCGCATCCGCAACGATAGGCATTCGGGCAAAATGACTTGCACTCAAGCTCGCTTTATCAGCAAGCGCTTCCTTTGTTCCTGTTGCTTGATTATATCCAATAAGCAGTCCTGTAACAAGCAGCGTCAGGCAGATTAATCCGCTGGTGAACAGCAGCATTTGAAGCATGAAGGGCATGTCTTTTTTCCGCATACCAGCTCGTCCTCCTCCCTGTTCAGTCAAACTGCTTCTTTTTTTACAATTGTATAATTTTTATTCATATCAAGGAGTGCAGCTTTGCCAGCACACTCCATAACTGTCCGTATATTTTAAAATAATAACACAGATTCCGTAGCTATATAAGTTGAAATAAAGATTTTAGCTTCTAGTAATCACTCCAACTTTTTATATACTCCCTCTTTTTACTAACATTTTTACCTGTTTTCTTTCTTATCCCTAAAAAAATCCAGATAACCTTCACATACAATAAAGCGTATGTAAAGACCATCCAGATTTACAAAATCGATAGTAATATGAACAAACTCAATGGTCACGCAAAATCAAATAATCTAACAGCTGATAAAAGAAAGCAATATCCGGCAGCGTTGCTAACTCTTTTCTGGCTGCCATATAATGTCTCCACATTTCCTTCTGCGCCTCTTCCTTGCCAAGGATGGACACAAAGGTCGAGCTGTTATTCCGCTCGTCTCTTCCCGGCTGTTTGCCCAACAGCTTCGCATCCCCTGTTATATCTAATAAATCATCTTTGATTTGAAAGGCAATGCCTGCGTGGTACGCGAAACGCTGGACTGCCTGTTTCCGCTCGTCCGATTCTCCAGCCATAATCATCGGCATCATCAGGGCCGCTTCAAAACCAAAGGAGGTCTTATAAACCGATAATTCTCTCAGCTCATCCAGCGTTAATTGCTTTCCTTTTGCCTGCAGATCCAAAAATTGTCCCTGACACATGTTTTGGGTGGTCCGGGTGGAATAAGCAATAAGCTCCAGCAGCCTGCCAGGTTCTTGATGTTTGATTACAGCCTGCTCTTCTACAGCGCGCTGTGTTAACCAAAGTCCAGTCAGCTCCGCCGTCGCATGATTATATTTCTCATGCAGCGTCTGCTTGCCTCTTCTTTCGGGTGCATTATCCTGTGACGGCAAATCATCAAAAATAAGCGAGGCGGTATGCATATATTCTATTGATTTTACTAAGGACAGGACCAAATGGTCTGGAAGACGAAGCCCTTCTTTTGCCAGAACCCACGTCATCATCGGGCGTAAACGCTTGGCATTGCCTGACAGGCTGTCGTTTGCCGCTTCTTCTAATGAATTTTTCGCTGACTCAAAGGGAAGCTGTTCTTCTACTTGTTCTTTGATTTCTTTCATTTTCGATACAAACTGGTTCTTTAATTGCTGATTTTGTTTTAATGTATCTAAAAATTGATCACGGATCCATTTATCAAAGAATGCTACGTTGTGCGTACGATGTACTGTTTTCTCTAAAGCTTTGTCAAAATTCGGATCAAAGGAAAACTGCTGCATCAATTTCTGATAGCGTTCTTTTCCCAATCTTGCCTTTAGCCGTTTTAAACCGTTTATTGCCCTGTCCAAAATAACATCTCTTATCTCCGGCTTTCCCGGATAGAGCTTATGAATAAAATAATAAATAACAGACCAATACATGGCAAAGGGATTGATTAAATTAGAATTCTGTTCACGATACGTCACAAAATACGTATACGGCGTGACATTCCTATTCGCCAGGTCTTCATCTAAATCTGTTAAATCATCCGCAAGCTGATTATACATCCCGTAATGAAACATATTTGCTTCGATGTTCTCGACCTCTGAAAAAGGCTTAAACGAACGGATAATCAGTCTGGAGGAAGCCGATTTTAAAATAACAGATGTATACAGGTCTTCATTGGTATACCTGTCATTATCCAAATGCTTTTGCCTGTCCAGTTCCTGTGCTTCGAAAAATAAATACGCATTTTCCAGGAAAAGCTGTCTATTCTCCTCCGGCTGGCAGGACTTTAAATAATGAAATGCTTCCGACAGCTCCTGATGCACAGCAGAAATGAATTCCCAATGATTCTTCTGCCAATCGTCAGCTTTTACTGGAAGCACCTCCCCTGTGAATAACGTCTGCCGGATAAAATAAGCGAAAGTCTTCTTCTCCGATGCCGTTAACATATCCGCATCCAGCACATCATCAATCAGCGGATAGGTCAATCCATAATAATATCCTGTACGAACAGCCTGATCTAACAGCTGCCTCCTCCGATCTTTGGACAGTTCTCCATCCAATTCTTCCAATTCATGCATAACGACACCAGCAATAATCTTCATTATTTTTCGTTTCGCTTCGTTTTTATCCAAACCATCCGGAAGTATCGCGGAGACACGTTTAAGTTTATCCGACACCCAGAAGAATACTTCTTCCAGCGATTCTTTTTGTGCCATTTGGTAAAGCTCTGTCAGATGGAACGGCACTCGCTGCTCCTTCTGATTCAAGTAATTTTTGACGCCTTCTGTGACAGCAGTTATTCTGTTCTGCATTGCTTCAGAGGTAATATCCCTTCCCAGGTCACGAAAATAAATGTACGAAATACTTCGATGCAAATAAGCATCAAGCTGGCCTGATTTCGCTAAATAAGAAATAAATAATTTGCTTGGCTGCTGCTTCCAATGATCTATATTTACCCATGTTTTCTTTTTATCTTGTTGATATTGATGAAGCGTCTCTATCAAGGCTGACGCAAAATTCTCTTCTTGTATTTGAGCCTGCAGCGTTTGAAAATATGCTTTTGCCTGCTCCTGCTTTGTCTGAAAATAATCTTTGTCCATCTGCATGTTCCGTCCTCATTTTTTTGTTAAGTAATTAAGTATACCACGATGTTCCGTACACAATAATGATGCAAGTAAAACTTAACAAAATCTTTACATTTGTTAAAAATATGCCGTTTACCTGACCTAAAAATCCCAAGTAAAACGGCATATTTTTTTAAGAGGTTATTCAAAAAGCCCGTTAAAAAATACTTTTTGAATACACACTTTAACTTATTTCTATTCATTTCGTTTATGCTCTATGAAAAATCTTTTTTGCTATTTCCATACAAACCACAGCGGCAGCTGCCAGTCCTGTTGCAATTCCCCATTCCTGGAAACCAAAGGAAGCAGGTATATTAAACACCTCTCTTGCAAAAGGAAGCAGCGTTATCCCATATAAAGCAAACCCGATTACAACTGCTCCTATCACATATTTATTAGAGAAGAAGCCAATTTTAATCGATGTCTGTGTATTCGAACGTGCAGCAAAGGTCTGCAGGGTACGTGACATAATCAACGTCGTAAATGCCATCGCCACACCCATTTCATTGGAATGGGACAAACCAATATAGAAAGAAATAACAACAGCAGCAGCAATTAAAATCCCTCTTGTCAAAACAGTCCGCAGCGTACCGCCGGCAAATATACCTTCGTTAACCGGACGCGGTTTCCGCTTCATCACGCCTGCCTCTGATTTTTCCACACCTAACGCAATTGCAGGCAGCGAGTCATTGACTAAATTAATAAACAAGAGCTGCAACGCTGTAAATGGATTCGGCAGATTGAAGATAACAGCATACAGAATCGCGAGGATGGCTCCAAGATTCCCGGCAAATAAATAACCGATTGCTTTTTTAATATTATCAAATACGGTTCTCCCGACCTGAACAGCATTAACAATAGATACAAAATTATCATCGGTCAGAATCATTGCCGACGAATCCTTGGATACATCCGTTCCGCTTCCCATCGCAATACCGATATCCGCCTGTTTTAAAGCAGGAGCGTCATTCACTCCGTCACCCGTCATGGCTGTTACAGCACCTCTTTGCTGCCAGGCTCGGACAATTCTTATTTTATTTTCAGGTGATACGCGGGCGTAAACGGAAATCTGCTCAATTTTGTCCTCTAATTCTTCCTCTGACATCTTATCGAGATCTTTTCCTGTGATTGCAATATCATCATTTTCCATTAAGCCGATATCCCGCCCAATTGCCTGGGCAGTAGTTTTATGATCGCCGGTAATCATAATGGTCCGGATCCCGGCTGCTTTTGCTTCTTCAATCGATCCGTACACCGCTTCCCTTGGCGGGTCCATCATCGCAGTCAGCCCGACTAACACAAAATCCCGCTCATCCTCATACGTAATATCTGTCTGATTATCAGGCAAGCGTTTATAACCATAAGCCAATACGCGCAGAGCCTGGTTGGAGAAGTCTTCATTGGCTCCTTCAAACCGCTCCAGCAAATCATCGGTCAATGGCTGTTCCTCACCATCGAGCAGCACATGACTTGCGCGATGAAACATTACATCTGGACCGCCCTTGGCAAATAACAGACGTTCCCCGTCCATATGGTGAACAGTGGACATCAGCTTGCGGTCAGAATCAAAGGGCAGTTCTGCTTCCCGTGGATATTTTTTTCGTAATTCCTGATAACTGTGCGCATGTTTATCCGCAAATTGAATTAAAGCAACCTCCGTCGGATCGCCAATCTCTTGGTTCTCCTGATTAATATACGAATCATTACAAAGGGCTGCAATATAGACAAGAAATCTCTCGGACTTATCCCATTCATCCGGATTCTCCGGTAAACGTTCATTTTTATGAAAAGGGATAAAATCATCGGTAACGGTCATTTTATTTTGGGTCAGTGTCCCTGTTTTGTCTGTACAAATAATCCGTGTAGATCCAAGCGTCTCTACAGCTGGCAGCTTACGAATAATGGCATGCTGCTTTGCCATTTTATTTGTGCCGACAGATAAGACAATAGTAACAATCGATTGCAAAGCCTCAGGGATAGCAGCAACTGCGATAGCTACCGAGAACATCAGCGCATTTAATAATGCAGTGGTTGTATCTGCCTCACTGTCGCCAAACCAGATACGAGCTGCCTGAACAGCAAAAATAGCAATACATAAAATCAAAATGCCGACACCGAGCTTCTTGCTGAAGCTGTTTAATTTCTGTTGTAACGGCGTTTCTTTCTGCTCTGCAGTAGAAAGCATATCGGCAATTTTACCGACCTCTGTTTGGTTTCCTGTACCGGTAACTACAAAGGTTCCCCGTCCATAAACAACCAAAGAGCTGCTGTACACCATATTTAGTCTGTCTCCTAAAGCAGCCTCGTCCTCAATGATATCGGTGTTCTTTTCTACCGCCTCCGATTCGCCGGTAAGCATTCCTTCATTTACTCGTAAAGAGCCGCTTTCCAGCATACGTCCATCCGCAGGTATATAGTCTCCCGCTTCTAAGTAGACAATATCACCGGGAACAAGCTCTTTGGCAGCGATTGTTTTTTCGGTTCCATCCCGCATCACATTCGCATCAGGGGCAGACATATCCCGTAATGCCTCCAGCGAGCTTTCCGCTTTTCTCGTCTGTACCACGCTGATTACCGAGTTAATCAGCAGAACCAAAAAGATAATAATGGATTCTACCCATTCTCCAATCAATATTTGTACTGCAGCCGCCGCTAACAGGACAATAACCATCGGATCTTTGAAGGTCTCTAAAAAAAGCTTCCACGTCGGTACTTTTTCTTTATCCGCTATCTCATTATATCCGTATTGATCCAGTCTGGATGCTGCTTCTTCGGTTGATAGCCCCTGTTGGGAAGCCTCTAATTCTTCCAAAACATCTGCAGCTTTTTTTTGATACATTTCCATTTTCAAAATCTCCCTGCTTGTTCATTTTTCAATTATAGAGTGCATTTATTGTTTATTTTGCATTCTTCAACACATTCCATCCCCATTTTCAAAATAATACAGCAATGAAAGGTTTTTCTTTATCTTGAGCTATTGCCTTTTTTCATTCGATTGAAACCTTATTACTGCAGAAAAGAAGGAATCTTTACAAAATCTTCATATTTATCTTTTAAAAATGATTTAACTTATCCTGCTGCTATGGAAGCTATTATATACTTCTTTTTCCTTTTATGCTTGCTTGGATATACTCTAATCTGCCAAAAGCCAATATAGACTTTGCAACAGTCAGTTTTTGCCCATCAAAAAAACTGACCTTGTCTCTGGTCAGTTTTTCTGCCGATGTTACTTCTACTCATTCCCCATCTCAATAATCCGCTGATTCCGGCTGCCACGAAAGGATAAGGTTAAATCCCGCTCAGCCAATATAAATGGTCCGTCCACCAGCACATCTACATAGTTAAGAAGCTCCAGCTGATGCGGATCTTTGTTCTCACGCAGCTCTTCGATCGTCCATCCAGTATACGCCCATATATTTTTCCCAAGCGCCTTCAATTGTCTGGCAATACTTGCTGCAGCCTGTGCCTGGTAAAATGGATCTCCGCCGCTTAACGTAATATCTGTCAATGGATTCCATGCCTCCTCGACAATCTGCTGCACATCCATCTCCTTGCCATTCCGTATATTCCAGGACCTTGGATTATGGCATCCCTTGCAGTAATGGGGACAGCCGGCAAAGAAAATAACCGTACGTAAGCCCTCTCCATCAACGACTGAATCATGATAAATGGATAAAATCCGTGCTGTTTCCATCATACATGCCTCACTCTGTCTCGTTCTTCCGATGCTTTTGCTGTATTCCATTTATCCATTGTTCCTACCAGATAGCCGGTAATACGGCGAATCCGGTCAAATTGTCTTTCATCCGCGATTTGACAGCTTGGACACTCGTTATCGATCGTTCCGGTATAGCCGCAGCTTTGACAGCGGTCGACCGGATGGTTTACACTGCCATAGCCAATCCCGCTTTCAGCCATGGTTTTCACAAGGGTGTCGATAGCTTTTATATTTTTGCTGACATCTCCGTCTACTTCAATATAAGTGATATGACCCGCATTGGTATATGGGTGATAGACAGCTTCCCGTTTTATTTTCTCCACAGCTCGAATCGGATAGTACACAGGAATATGAAACGAATTTGTATAATAATCTCTGTCTGTAATTCCGTCTCTTTTTCCAAAATCCTTGCAATCCTGCTTCACAAATCGGCCACTCAGCCCTTCTGCCGGTGTTGCAATCAGCGAATAATTCAAATCATAGTCTTCTGCAGCCTCGTCACATTTCTTCCGTAAAAAGGCAACAATCTCTTCTCCCAGCTCCTGCGCCTGTTCTGATTCTCCATGATGCTTACCTGTCAATGCTTTTAAACACTCCGCCAGGCCAATAAAACCAACACTTAAACTCCCCTGCTTCAATACCTCTTCCAATGTATCCTCTGGATTTAATTCGTCACTGCCTGTCCAGACGCCTTCTCCATGCAAAAAAGTGAAGTTATTCACAAGTTTATTTGCCTGAAATACATACCGTTCATACAATTGACGAATGACCATTTCCGTATAGACCTCTAATTTCGCCATAAATGCCTCGACGGTTGATGAGGTCAGCGCTATTTTCACTAAATTAATACTGGTAAAGGAGATATTGCCGCGCCCGAGACTATTTTCTTCTCCATGACGATTAGCCATAATACGCGTACGGCAGCCCATATAAGCTACTTCCGAATCCGGATTTCCTTCTTCATAATAAACGAAGTTGAATGGCGCATCGATAAAGCTGAAGTTTGGAAAAAGCCTTTTTGCTGTTGTTTCCAAAGCCAGCTGATACAAATCATAGTTTGGATCCGCTTTATAAAAATTAACGTCTTTTTTCATTTTAAAAATTTGAATCGGAAAAATTGGTGTCTCCCCTTTTCCTAAACCAGCCTGTGTAGCTAAAAGAAGATTTTTTATAATCAGTCTTCCTTCTCTGCTTGTATCTGTTCCATAATTGATTGACGTAAATGGAACCTGACCGCCGCTTCTGGAATGGAGGCTGTTCAAATTATGAATAAACGCTTCACAGGCCTGGTAGCATTCCCGGTCCGTTTCCTCCCAAGCTAACTTCTCCAATTCCTGTGGAGCAAGGGGAAGCTGATATTGCTGTAATCTATGCAGCCGCTTTTGATAGGACTTCTTCACAAACGGCGCTAAATCATAATCAAACGCCTGGAAGCTCTGTCCACCATGCTGCTGATTTTGGTTGCTTTGAAAAACGATTGCCGCTAATGCCATCGCACTCAGAATGCTTTGTGGGGAGCGCATATGTCCATGCCCTGTGTTAAACCCTTTTTCCAACAATTTTCCTAAAGGAATTTGGCAGCAGGTCGCTGTCCCCGTGGGCATATAATCTAAATCATGAATATGAATATAATTATCCTCCATTGCCTGCTTCGCTTCTCGGCTCAACATCTTTTCTTTCGCATAAAGTTTTGCACTTTCACTAGCAAACTTGTTCATCTGCCCGCATGGTGATTTCCCGTCCACATTGGCATTCTCCTGTATTAAATCCTGATTGGTGCTGGATACAATCTCTTGAAAATCCTGCATTAAATCTGCTTCTGTACTTTCAGGAGCAGTCATTACTTCCGCCATCTTCTATTCCTCCTTCTTCGTCTCCGCAAATACGTTTCAACGCACTCAAAAACTATATATAGTATGTTTAAAAACAAAGCAGAACTATATATAGTTCTATGGTAAAGGAGGTTAGAAAGAAGTTCAAATGGATATTTTATGACTTTTACCACTTTTTCTTCTCATTCTCTATCCCGATTATGAATTTTTTAAGTCATTTTTGAACCGTTTCAAGCATTTCTTCCAGAAGCTGCTGCCGGTTACCCTGCCGCAGGAATTCCTCTTCTGTAATTTTCTGCAGAATCTGCTTTTTTTGCTCGGGTGTTAAAGGCAGGGTGAGGATTCTTTTTCTTGCCTGATCAAGAAAGATAAGATCAGCTTCTATTTCTGCTGGCAGCTGATCCGCCAGCTTATTTTTTAACTGTTTTGCATAAATTGGACTCGCACCGCCGGTGGACAACGCAAGGCTTAGCGCTCCCCTTTGTAGAACAGCAGGAAAGGATACATCACTTTTCATGGCATCATTTGCAACATAAGCCAGCTGATGCGGCTGTTTGTTTTCATAAAGGGACACATTCAGTTCTTTCTTATCTGTCATCAATAAAAGAAATAGACAATTAAAATGTTCTCCCTCGTGAACCTCTCTTTCCTGCCACTTGATTTTTCCTTTTTGATAAAGCTGCTGCAAAAATGGATGAAGCTTCGGCGCAATGATAGTGATAGCAGCTCCAGCATCTAAAAAATGACGTATTTTTCTCGCTGCAACAGCTCCTCCGCCGACTGCAATGACGGTCTGATTCTTCACCTCTAAAAAAAGCGGCATGTGCATCAGCTGACTCTTCCTTTCAGCAATGTATTGACTCGATCGACTAGGACTGTAACGAGCTGATCATCAAATCCTAAGTACGGACAAAGAATAAATTGTTTATCTGTCCGTTCAGACAGTTCATCTAATTTCTGGCGCAGCTCCCTCATTAATACACCGGAGAATAGCAAATAGGGGACAACATACACCACCGAATTAGGACTTTTAAGCAATTGCTCCAGCCCCTCATCCAATGTAGGACGGGTTGCTGCCAGATAACATGTATTTACTTCATTTACCGGAGCTGCCTCCCATAATAAGCGTGCAATTTTGGCAAGGTCGCTATTGGCATCCGGATCACTGCTGCCCCGCCCGACAAGTAATACAGAAGCAGGTTCGCGTTCTTCATACACAGGCGGTTTACCGGTTTGCTTCAGTCCTCCCATTTCCAGGCGTTTGTTTAGTAAATCAATGATTGTCGGATCTACTCCCATCACCTTTCCATAGGTAAAGGTTACGTCTGGATAGCGTTTTTCTGCCTGCCCTATTTCTTTTGGGATATCCTGCTTTGCATGCCCAGCTGAAAGCAATAGAACCGGCACAACTGCAATCTGTGCTGCTCCCTGCCGGACACAGCTGTCGATGCCTGTTTGGATGGATGGTGAAGCAAGTTCAATAAAGCAGGTTTCCTGTATCTGAATCTGCGGATTTTTTTTCTTCGCTCTGTCTACAAAAGCCAGAAGCTCCTCATTCCCCCGTTGTACCCGGCTTCCATGCCCGATATATAAAATAGCCTGCATCCTGTATTCCCCTTCCTCTCATTCTCTTTCAAGTCTAGCAAATTTCTGCTTAATGAACGATATTAATTGTAAAACTTAAAAATTTTAAGAAAAGGCCGCTGCAGCCAGCGGAGCTTCTTTTTGCAAAAGAACTTCCTGCAGTGCTTCTTCGGTCGGTTCAGATAATACCTCCGAAACAGCATACCCTGCTTTGACAGCAGCCTGCTTTGATTTTTCTCCAAAACAAATCACGCGTGCATAGGTACTAATGTTTTCTGGCGTTTCTCCACAAGCTTGAAACCCTTCCGTCACTGTTTTCACAGAACGCGCATTAGGAAAAATGATCGTTTCGATACGCTCCTCCTCCTGAAGACGGCTGAACGTTTGCTCCGTCTGCTGCACACGAATAAAGCTATGCGTAGCAATGAAATCAGGCTCAAATACGAATGGATAACGCTGCTCTTTTCGATGGAAGCCTTCCGGGTCTCCTAATATTACCAGCGGGGAAGCGTCGGGGCTCCGTTCTGCTATTTCTTTTCCAAAACAATGATAGGATTCTATGGCCTTTACTGTTTTTTTAGAAATTCCATAGAATTCACCTTGAATCCTTCGAATATCGATTTTATTTGCCTGCAGAGACTCGAAGAAAATGTCCACACTTGCCGGTGATAAAAAAAGAAGATCCCGATTTGCCGGAATATCGGCTTTTTTCAACAGATGCTTTTTCTTTTGCATCCGCGGAAATTCAAAAACCTCTGCTCCCTGCTCCCGTAAATGCCGGGCCATTTCACTCGGTTCTTCACCAGCCCGCCCGAGAAGCAAATGCTGACTAAACAGCGGCTTGCTTTCAAACCAGCTTTCTCCTTTTTTCAGTGTGCTTACATCTCCTACTAAGATGATAGCTGGATTTTTAAACTGTGCCGCTTTTGCTTTCTGTACAATAGTTGCAAGATTTCCCTGCAGCGTTCTCTGTTTTCCGGTCGTGCCCCATTGAATTAATAAAACTGGCGTATCCGAAGACCGCCCATATGAGATGAGCTGTTCTGAAATGTAAGGCAGATTGCCCAATCCCATATAGAACGCAATGGTGTCGATCCCGTTCGCTAAAGCATGCCAGTCAATCAGCGGTTCACCTGAAGGCGACTTATCATGACCTGTAATAACAGCAAAGGATAAGCTATGCTCACGATGTGTAACAGGCACGCCCGCATAAGCAGCAGCTCCGATTCCCGCCGTTATCCCTGGAACAATCTCGTAAGGCACACCGGCCTGTTCCAGTGCAGCTGTCTCCTCGCCTACCCGGCCAAATACGCTTGGGTCGCCGCCTTTCAAACGCACAACATTCTTTCCTTCTAAGCCATGCTTTACTAATAACTCATTAATTGCTTCCTGACGCAGTATATGTTTTTTAGGCATTTTACCACAATATATAAATTCTGCTTGCGGTGAAGCATATTCCAGTAAGAGAGGGTTAACCAGCCTATCGTATAAAACAACTTCTGCCTGCTGCAAATACGTATAACCTTTTAAAGTCATTAACCCAATATCTCCAGGACCAGCTCCGACTAAGTACACACATCCTGGTTTTGTCATCATTCGTCACCCTCATTTCATCCATTTCTAAGCTTTTTCGTATCAAATCGGCTTTTCAAGTCAATAGCCCTGCTTTTCTTAAAGTTAAAGAAGAGCAGGGCGATAACCGCAGCCCTGTCTCTTCTTTAAAGTTTTCAACCTTAAAACGTTTAATCATGAAAGTTTACTCCAGAAGTAACAGCCTTCACATACTCTTTTCGAACTACAAAATCACCGAAGTGTTCGCCATCCAGACGTTCCTTTGCATAATGCCGAATAATCGGCTGCAGCGTTTCTAAAATTTCTTTTTCTCCAATGCTTTCCCGGTAAATCTTGCTTAAACGCTGTCCGGCAAATCCTGCTCCTAGATACATATTATATTTTCCTGGGGCTTTCCCAATAAAGCCAATTTCTCCTAATGCTGCTCGTGAGCATCCGTTCGGGCAGCCAGACATCCGAATGACAATTTCTTCATCACGTAGCCCTTCTTCTTCCAGCAGTGTTTCCAGTTTCTCAATCAAGGAAGGCAGATAACGCTCTGATTCAGCCATCGCCAAGCCGCAGGTCGGAAAAGCAACACAAGCCATGGAATTACGGCGTAATGCAGATTGCTCCTTTCCATCTGACAGTCCATACTGCTCGATAAGTGCGATGATTTCCTTTTTCTTCTGACTGGTGACATTTCCGATTACCAGGTTTTGGTTTGCCGTTAAACGGAAATCTCCGGTATGAATTTTGGCAATTTCCCGCAGTCCCGTCATCAGCTGATAGTCTTCTTTATCCTGAATACGTCCATTTTGAATAAAAAGCGTAAAATTCCAGCGATTCTTCGTCCCTTTCACCCAGCCATAGCGGTCGCCGTTATGGTCAAAATGAAAGTCGTGTGCTTCGTCCAGCTGCCAGCCTAAACGTTCCGTCAGCTCATTTTTAAGCCAATCAATCCCTCTGGCATCAATCGTATATTTAAAACGTGCGTATTTTCGTTCGGAACGGTTTCCATAATCCCGCTGGATGGTAATGATTTTTTCAGCAACATCCGTGATTTGGTCCGGCTTACAGAAACCAATCACTCTTCCCAGCTGCGGATACGTATTGGTATCGCCATGTGTCATGCCCATACCGCCGCCAACCGATACATTGAATCCTTGAAGCTGTCCATCCTCCAGAACAGCAATAAAACCTAAATCCTGCGAAAAGATATCTACATCATTGGATGGCGGAACTGCAATTCCAATCTTAAACTTTCTTGGCAGATAAACCGTTCCATACATTGGCTCTACTTCATCAGTTTCTTTAGAATCAACCACCTTATCCCCATCAAGCCAAATTTCATGGTACGCATTTGTGCGCGGAGATAAATAGTCACTCAATACTTTTGACCACTCGTGGACTTCTGCATGCACCTCCGATTGATCCGGGTTAGGATTACACATAACATTCCTGTTAACGTCTCCGCAGGCTGCAAGGGTATCCATCAAAGCATCATTAATCCCTTTGATACTTGCTTTCATATTCCACTTTAAAATGCCATGCATCTGAAACGCCTGTCTGGTAGTCAATTTAATCGTCTGATTCCCGTAGGTGTTAGCCAATTCATCAATAACCAGCCATTGCTCCGGTGTAGCAACTCCTCCGGGTACACGGACCCGCACCATAAATTGATAGGCAGGCTCAAGCTTCTGCCGCTGCCGTTCGGTACGCAGATCCCGGTCATCCTGTAAATAGCTTCCATGGAATTTCATTAACCGGTTATCGTCATCCGGGATACCTGCACTTAACGGATCACTCAGCGTTTCTTCCAATGTCCCGCGTAAATAATTACTCTCTTTTTTGATTCTTTCTACATCGCTTGGCGGTCCATCCTGAATATGGACCGGTTTATGAACTGTTTTACTATCTGACATTTCTGATTCTCCTTTACTTACTAATAGACATCCCGCTGGTAGCGTTTCTCCTGCTGCATCTCCATTAAATAATGCTGCGCATCTTCTGTACTGAGATTTCCTTCCCGTTCCAGGATAGTCACTAGCGTATCGTGGACATCACTTGCCATGTTTTTCTCATCACCGCATACGTAGACGACTGCGCCTTCTTTCAGCCATTCATAAAGCTCCTTGCTTTGCTCCAGCATACGATGCTGTACATAGACTTTTTCTGCTTTATCCCGCGAAAAAGCCACATCTACTTTAGATAAAACGCCGCTCTTCAACCAGCGCTGCCAATCTGTCTGATAAAGAAAATCGGTAACAAAATGCTGGTCTCCAAAGAACAGCCATGACTTTCCGTTTGCTTCCATTATTTCACGTTCTTCTACGAAGGAGCGGAATGGGGCGATTCCAGTTCCCGGGCCAATCATGATAATTGGTTTATCCGGATCAGCCGGCAGCTTGAAATTCGGGTTTTTATGAACATAAACGGAAAGGGTCTGCCCCGGCTCTTTTCGATCTGCGCATTGCACAGAGCAAACGCCGCTCCGCTCTCTGCCATAAGTTTGGTAACGTACTGCTCCAACCGTCAAATGAACCTCCTCCGGATTTGCTTTGTAGCTGCTTGCTACAGAATATAGTCTCGGTGGCATTTTTCGTAACAGCGCAATAAATTCCTTTGCCGGAAGATCCTTTATCTGATAATCACGAATCAAATCTAATAAATCACGTCCGTATATATATTCTGTTACCGCTTCTTCGTTCCCCTGCTCCAGTAATTGCTGTAATTCCGGAATTTGTGTGAATTCCGCTATTTTTTTCAGCAATGGCTTTGTCAGTACAGTGATTTCATAATTTTTTTGCAATGCTTCTTGCAGAGGAACTTCATCCCCTTTTTTATTCACTGGAATCAGCTCATTCGGAGCCCACCCTGTTTCTTTGATAAGCTCTTCGACAATGACCGGATCGTTTTCAGGATAAATTCCAATGCTGTCTCCTGGCTCATACTCCAGGTTCGACCCTTCCAGCGACAATTCCATATGATAGGTTTCTTTATTCGAGCCGCGCCCATTTATATTCAGACTTTCAAAGATTTCTGCTTCAAATGGATTCGTTCTTGAAAATGCGGAAGCTTGTGTTTCTACGGCAGCAGCTGCTTCAGCTATTGTCGGAGCCTGAGCCGTTTCCTGTGACTCAGACAGCTTATTTAATACATTTTCCAGCCATTCCTCAGCCGCTTCATCATAATCCAAATCACAATCCACACGGTCGATAATTCGATTTCCTCCCAATTCTGCCAATCTCTCATCAAACTGTCTGCCAGTTTCACAGAAAAGGTCATAAGAGCTGTCTCCGAGCGCCAATACGGAATAATTCAAGTCCTCCAGCTTTGGAGCCCGGCGTCCGTGGAGAAATTCATGAAATTGAAGCGCTGTATCCGGCGGATCTCCTTCTCCCTGTGTACTGATTACAACCAGCAGGTTTTGAAGGTTTTTCAGTTTATTGGGTTTAAAATCAGCCATAGAGGCAAGGGTAACCTTCATTCCTTTTTCTTTTAGCTTTCCTGACACCTCTGTTGCCAATCCTTGACAATTCCCTGTCTGTGACCCGAAAAGAACCGTCACCTCTACCGGGGAAGCTTCTGTTACAGCAGCGGTTGGCAATTGCGCTGTGACTGCTTCTGCGACAGGTGCAGCCGGGGCGGCGCCGGCATTTTGTAAAGCAGAAAGATAACCGCCAAGCCATATTTGTTGAGTTTCCGTCAATGTTGGAAATAGACGATTGAGCAGCTCAACCTGCTCTTGATTAAATGGACTATTATTCACTTGAAATTGCAACGCTATCTACCTCTCAAAATTAATTTTAAATTTAAAGGATGTGTTCAAATTAAATATCTTCTTAATGTGTTATGCGAACCTATTAATCTGGCAAATAATTTCTTTCTCGTAAGAATGCAATCATCTGATCAACGCATGCTTCAATAGAATGCTGGTCGGAATCAACAACCAATTCCGGCTGCAGCGGTTCCTCATAAGGAGAACTGATACCGGTAAAATTACTGATTTCTCCTGTACGTGCTTTTTTATACAACCCTTTCGGATCGCGGTCTTCACAGGCTTCTAAGGAGCACCGTACATAAATTTCCACAAATTCATCCTCTTGAACCAGCGCTCTCACCCGATTTCGATCCTCTGCAAATGGAGAAATAAATGCTGTGCAGACAATCAACCCTGCATCTACAAACAGCTTCGCCACCTCGCCGATTCGGCGGATATTTTCCTTTCGATCTTCTTCACCGAAGCCAAGTCCTTTATTCAGGCCGTGCCGGACATTATCGCCATCCAGCACATAGCTGTTTAAACCTTGCTCAAATAAACGATGCTCCAATGCATTAGCTAGTGTTGACTTCCCTGCTCCGGAAAGTCCGGTAAACCATAAAATACAGCTTTTATGCTGATTTCTCTGCTGCCGTTCTTGTTTCTGTACAGCAGTATCATGCCAAACGATATGTTTTGTTTCTTGTTTCAAATAAACACCATCCTTCTATAACTGTTCATTCTGATGTATTTACTAAGGTTTAACGCATTAAATGCCTCCGCCTTCGTCATACGTGGAACGACGCTCTGCTCTTGTAGACAAATAAAGACTGTAGACACCTGCTGTGGCAATAAAAACGGAAAGGATTACGAAAAGCGTATAATAATCCGTTGTTTTAAATAAAAGAATAAGACCGTACGACAGTACTAATGAAATAACCGGTGAAACAACCCAGACTTTAATAATTTGTTTCACAATGCTCTGCTGCCACATTTGAAATCCTTTGTCTGCTGTTCCAACGCCAACGATGGCAGAGGTTGTTATTTGTGTCAGCGGCACCGGCAAGCCAAAAATGGATGCCGTTATCACCAGACTGCCTCCCGTCAAAGAAACAGCACTCCCCTGCAGCAAGGACAGCCGCGTAATTTTTTTCCCATTTGTTTCTAACACGCGGCCTCCCAGTAACACTGCTCCAAGAGATACGAAAAGTCCGCCAAGCAATACTGCCATAGTCACATCAAGCAGCCCGACACCAACTAACGGGCCGACAGCATTAGCTACATTATTCATTCCAGCAGCATATGCCTCGATACAGCCGGCCGCGATGAGCAAAAAAGCCAGTGGTTTTTTCCATTTACCAAGCTCTGTAAGCTCCTTCCAGCGATTTTCCGCATAGCGTATCCATTTCCCTAACACCAATCCAAGCAAAAAAGCGGTAATAGGAGTAATCAGCCAAAATGCAATGATGATAATCAACTGATCGAATAAAAGTGCCTGATAAGCGATACCTGCTCCAATAATTGCACCGACAACCACTTCACTCGTAGATAGCGGAATTCCTAATACGTTGGCAAAGAATAAAGTCAGACAAGCTGCCGCTAAAATAATAATGACAATTTCTACATCAAGGACCCCTGGGGAAATGATTCCATTTCCAATCGTGCGGACAACCTCGCCTCCAGATAAGGCGCCCAATAAAGCAAAAATACTAACCAGGATCATTGCCGTTCTTTTCTTGGGGATAGCACCGCTCCCATAAGCCGGCCCCATCGAAGCAGCCGTTCCGCTGGCTCCAATGTTCATCGCAAAAAATAAAGCAATTATAAAAGCAACAGCAACCAGCATAATTCTAAAACACCTCTCTCTTTCTTACTTACACACTTGCTTGCTGCTGCATCCCCCGGATAAGCACCTCGACAACCTCTTTCCGGCTGAATTCAGGAGGTGGAGTAATTCCATTGGTCAACATCTCTCGTACCTTTGTTCCAGACAAGATCACATGGCTTTCTTTGTCATGAGGACATGTTTTCGTCGATGCCATATTCCCGCATGCTTTGCAATAAAAGCTATGCTCAAAAAATAATGGCGTAATCTCGAGATCTTCTTCTGAAAATTGCTGGAAGATAACCTGCGCATCATAGGTTCCATAATAGTCGCCTACCCCTGCATGGTCGCGCCCGACAATAAAATGGGTACAGCCATAATTTTTTCGGACTAATGCATGAAAAATCGCTTCTCTTGGCCCGGCATAACGCATCGCTGCTGGAAATACAGCGAGAAATACCCGGTTTCGCGGATAATATTTGGACAATAGCACTTCATAGCTTTCCATTCTGACATCTGCCGGAATATCATCTGCTTTCGTATCTCCTACCAATGGGTTTAAGAATAACCCATCCACAATTTCGAGTGCTGATTTCTGAATATATTCATGAGCCCGGTGAACCGGATTCCTCGTTTGAAAGCCGACTACCTTTTTCCAGCCTTGTTTTTCAAAATGCGCTCTGGTTTCTTTTGGATCGAGATAATAGGCTTGAAAACGATCACGCTGCAGCCGCTTAGTTAATGTAATTGGACCAGCTGCATAATAATCAGGACGTTCAAACAGCTTCTTCACACCTGGATGCGCCTGATCATCCGTCCGGTATACCTGTTTTGCCTCTTTCCATTTATTTGGTTCATACACCTCGGTAATATCGATGACACCATACACTTCGTTGTTAAAAGTTAACTTAGCGCGTGTTCCGATTTCCAATGTGTTTGCTGCTGTCTCTGAAATTGGCAATGTGATTGGTATACTCCAAACCGTTCCATCTGCTAGGCGCATATCGCTGACTACCGATTCGTAATCTGCTTTTCCCATAAAACCTGTTAACGGGCTGAATCCCCCAATACCAATCAGCTCTAAATCGGAAAGAGCAAAGGAATCCAGCTCTATTTCCTGTGTGATTCCCTGTGTATCATAGTCTGGCTCATACTGTTGAATCAATGTTCCTCCATGTGGAGCAATGGTTGTCATAACGTTTACCTCCAATAATATTCAATTTCATCCTGGCTAGATTGCTTATTTATCCAGATGTAAGCCGCATTCTGTTTTGTTTGTGTCTGCCCATCTACCGCTTCTTGCGTCTTCCCCTGCCAACACCGCTTTTGTACAATGTTCACAGCCAATGCTCGGGTAATTTTTATCATGAAGCTCATTATAAGGCAGCTGATGCAGACGGATATACATCCAGATTTCTTCTTCTGTCCAATGAATCAAAGGACAAATTTTAATCGAGTGAAACCGTCTGTCTTGATTAACAAATTCCGTATTAGCTCTTGTGGGGGATTGCTCCCGCCGTAAGCCGGATATCCAGGCAGTGTATTGATTTAATTGCTGCTCCAAAGGAATCAGCTTACGAATGCTGCAGCATAAATCAGGATTCACCTTCCATAGCTCAGGACCATGAACTTCCGCCTGCTCCTCCGGTGTCAGCTCCGGTTTCGTCATTTCAATCCGTAAACTCGGATACCGTTCTTTTACTCGATCAATGAGTTCGTAGGTTTCTTTAAAATGAAAATCGGTATCCAGAAAAACGATGACAGCATCTTTTTTTACCTTATGGATCATATCAATCAAAACAATACCTTCCGCCCCAAAGCTGCAGGCGTAGACAAGCTCATCACCATAGGTCTGATATGCCCATTTCAATATCTCCAGGCTGTCTTTCTTTTTAAGCTTTTGATTCAGAGATTCATAATCCTCTGCCGCAGCTTTTTGATAGGTTAATTGCATGCATAAACCTTCTTTCTCAGATAATACTTGACCATTAAAAAAGACGCCGCTCCTCCAGATTTTCTTCTGAACAGAACGCCGCCTCTAGTTGTCTAGTCAGCAGTGTTTTTTCGTGTTTACTTTAATCTTACTTTTTCATTTTTCTCTAATTGGATTACCTTTCCATCTTGAACCACAATCGTTATGGTGCCATAATTCAAGTCATTTAATAATTCCTTCAACTTCACATAAAAATCATCCATTTCATGCTCTTTTGACATGTTATCTTCCCCCTAATTATTTTTCGTTGCTTGAGGAAGTTCAATTCCCTGTAATTTGATAAGATTTATTAGTATTCTATCCATATTTCTGCCTTTTGTCAATCACTCATTTAAAAATTTTTAAATGTAATGAAAATTGCTTTGATTTTCTGTTAAAAAACCAGGAAAATCACTTTGTCTTTAAAACATCGGTGCCCTTGCCAAAGAGATGTCCGCTGCGACGTTTTTCGATGGGGCGAGTAATCGCAATGGTTTTGGGTGGGGCGAGTAACCGCAGTCCCAGCCCCTGTGGGAAGAACCCCGCAGGAAATAAGCGTGACTTTAGCTCTGTCTGCGCCTGTCGGCTTGCCAATCAGCAAGTCTTCTTTAAAGAATGCTGAGCTCGGGGCCCACCGAAAGCTTAGTGTATTTCTGGGACCTAAGATTACTCACCCCATGAAACCCGTTGGAGCGGCTATCCTTAACATTTTATTTCTTACTCTTTAAAAAACTTTATATGAGCTTCAATTCTTTTTGATTAATTACTTATTATACTATCAAACTTCATAAAAAAAGTATTCTTATCTTAATGATATGATTTATTTTCAAAAAAGACACTTTTTCAGTTATTATATTTTAATAAAAAACACGAAATAATGGCTCACACTGCGAATGGTTTCGCTCCAAGCCACTATTTCGTGCCTAAAAAGTTAATTTACTTTAAGCTGACAAATTTTCCTTAATACACATGCTCCACTTCATAGCCTTTGTCTTCAAGCTCTGTGATAATACTTGGTTCTACGGTAAAGTGTGCTGTGCCTACGAAAACAAAATACACCTGACCGCTATCCTCCTGTAAAATATCATCCAGGCTATTTGCCATGTCAATATTCCGGTTATCATTTAATTCTTCCATATACTCCGCATTGATTCCAGCTTCTCCATAGTCATCAGACATCGTTTCCATCGCTTCAATGTCTCCTTCAAGCCAAGCTTCAGCAAGCTCCTCCATCTCTTCTGGAGCCTCTTCATAGCCATCAATCGCTAGTTCCAATGTCTGTATTTGCGTTTCCATCGAATAACCGCTCAGCACTTCAAATTGTTCCTCTGCACTTTCTAATGAAATAATTTCCTTCTCATCCTCTGTTGCTTTTTCAAGGAAGTATAAATCAACAGCTTCTTGTGAATCAACGTCGCTGGACATGGTTGTAAATTCAAGCAGCATCATCTCTACGAACCATGGCTGAAATTCATTCATTGTTTCCAAATCTAATCCATTCTCTTCAAAAATAGAAGCAAGCTCTTCATATGTCTCATCGGAAAGTTCATCTTCCAATGTTGTCCCCTCTTCCAGCATGGCATACTCTAAGACCTCTTCCTGAGCTGGCATTTCCTCCAGCAGATTAAATTCTGGCAGTACCACATCCGCACTGTCAAACGCTTCTTCAATCGCTGGATCTAATGGATAAAAGTCATCCGTTCCTAAATGGATGGTTCCTTGTAAGTACATTTCGGTATCACCGGATTCTACCTTCCATAAGAAACCGCCTTTTCCTTCACCGCTCTCTGCTTCTTCTTTCTCTGCTTCATCAGCACCAGCCTCATCCTCTTCTGTTGCCGGCTCCTCTGCAGGATTTTCTGTTTCAGACGCGTCCTCATCCCCGCTGCATGCCGTAAGCATACCAGCAAGCAGAAGCGTGAATAATGCTAATAAAAGTTTTTTCATTCCCATTTTCCTCCTTAGTCTGCCTCATCATTTTTATTTATAAAAAATACAATACGTTCATTCTAACAGAATAACTTGAGTATTTGGAAAGCTTTTGAAATAATTCTATATTTTACTCACAAAGAATTGCTCCTAAAGATTTACTAAGTATGATTATTTATGTACAAACTCGTTTACTAAAATACTTTTTATCATATAAATCATACGCATCAATGTACAAAAAAAAGTGACTTCCGCAGAAGCCACTTTTTTTATTCAATCTTTTTAGCATACTTAACCGATAGAACCTTCCATTTCGAAGCTGATCAATCGATTCATCTCAACCGCATATTCCATTGGAAGTTCTTTTGTAAATGGTTCAATGAAGCCCATAACGATCATTTCTGTTGCTTCTTCCTCTGATAAGCCGCGGCTCATTAGATAGAAGAGCTGTTCCTCAGATACTTTCGAAACTTTTGCTTCGTGCTCTAAGGAAATGTTGTCGTTTAGAATTTCATTGTACGGAATCGTATCTGAAGTAGACTCGTTATCCATAATCAGCGTATCACACTCAATATTGGAACGAGCTCCGTCTGCTTTACGTCCAAAGTGTACCAGTCCGCGGTAAGATACTTTTCCGCCTTGTTTAGAGATAGACTTCGAAACAATGGTAGAAGACGTATTTGGAGCCAAGTGATGCATTTTCGCACCAGCATCCTGTAATTGTCCTTTTCCAGCTAAAGCGATAGAAAGCGTATTTCCGCGTGCGCCTTCTCCTTTGAGCAGGATAGCAGGATATTTCATCGTTAACTTCGAACCAATGTTTCCGTCAATCCATTCCATGGTTGCATTCGCATCACAGGTCGCACGTTTCGTAACCAGATTATAAACGTTATTTGCCCAGTTTTGAATCGTTGTATAACGGCAGTAGGCATCCTTTTTAACAATAATCTCAACAACAGCACTGTGAAGCGAGTTCGTTGTATAAACAGGTGCTGTACAGCCTTCGACATAGTGTACAGATGCGCCTTCGTCTACAATAATCAGCGTACGTTCAAACTGTCCCATATTTTCAGAGTTAATACGGAAGTAAGCTTGTAATGGCGTTGTTGCTTCCACGCCTTTTGGCACATAGATAAATGAGCCGCCGGACCAAACTGCCGAGTTTAATGCAGAAAACTTATTGTCTGAGTAAGGAATAACCTTACCAAAATATTCTTTAAACAGCTCTTCATTTTCTTTAAGTGCTGTATCTGTGTCCTTAAAGACGATGCCAAGCTCTTGAAGATCTTCTTTCAAGCTGTGGTAAACAACTTCTGATTCATACTGTGCAGATACACCGGCAAGATATTTTTGTTCTGCCTCCGGGATACCTAATTTATCAAACGTCTGCTTGATTTCATCAGGCACTTCATCCCATGTTCTGCCTTGTTTCTCAGAAGGTTTTACATAATAAACAATCTCATCGAAGTCTAAACCTGTAAGGTCTCCGCCCCATTGCGGCATTGGACGGCTATAGAAATGCTCCAGTGCCTTCAAGCGATAATCCAGCATCCACTGCGGCTCTTCCTTCATTTTCGAAATTTCTTTAACAATATTTGGCGTTAATCCTTTTTCTGTACGGAAAATAGATACGTCTTTATCGTGAAATCCATATTTATACTCTTCCATTTCCGGCATATTTTTTGCCATTGTTAATAACCTCCCTCTGACAGATTAAAAGCTCTGTCTTATTCGTTGTGTACACCCTTTTCCATGGCTTTCCAAGCGAGTGTTGCACATTTGATCCGTGCAGGAAATTTGGAAACTCCCTGAAGTGCTTCAATATCTCCCATCTCCTCTGAATCGACGTCATGTCCTAACATCATTTCAGAGAAGGCTTCTGACATTTTCAATGCTGCTTCCACTTCCATTCCCTTGATTGCCTGTGTCATCATCGATGCGGATGCCATACTGATCGAACAGCCTTCTCCCTGGAATTTCGCGTCCTTTACAATGCCATCTTGTACATCTAATTGTAATTGAATACGATCCCCGCAGGTCGGATTGTTCATATCTACTGTCACAGATTCTTTCTCCAGGGTTCCTTTGTTACGCGGATTTTTATAATGATCCATAATAACTTGTCTATAAAGTGTATCGAGGTTATTCAAAGCCATTCCCAAAATACTCCTTTGTCTTTAACAGCCCAGCTACTAAAAGGTCAATATCCTCTTTGGTATTATAAAGATAGAAACTCGCTCTGGCTGTTGCTGTTACATCCAGCCATTTCATCAAAGGCTGAGCACAATGATGTCCGGCACGAACAGCGATTCCTTCTGCATCAAGCACGGTTGCTGTATCATGCGGATGTACATCATCCAGATTAAACGTAACCAGCCCGGCTCGTTTCTCCGGTCCATAGAGCTGAATACCATCGATGGTGCGCATCTGTTCCAGTGCGTAGGCTGCCAGCTCTGTTTCATGAGCTAGTATTTCATCTTGACCGACTTCTTGAAGAAAGTCGATTGCTGCTGCAAGTCCAATTGCTCCTGCAATGATAGGTGTACCGCCTTCGAATTTCCAAGGCAGCTCCTTCCATGTAGAATCGTATAGATTTACAAAATCAATCATCTCTCCGCCAAATTCAATCGGCTCCATGTTTTCTAAAAGCTCCTGCTTCCCATAAAGAACGCCAATGCCGGTCGGCCCGCACATCTTATGCCCTGAGAAAGCATAGAAATCGCAATCGATATCCTGCACATCCACGTTGATATGTGGAGCACCCTGTGCGCCATCCACAACCATCACAGCTTGATGCTGGTGTGCAATTTCGGCTATTTCTTTTATTGGGTTAATCGTTCCAAGAACATTGGAAACATGTGTTATCGCAACGATTTTTGTTTTTTCATTCACTATATTCTTTACATCGTCTAATAAAATCGAGCCGTCTTCCTGTAATGGCAGATATACCAGACGGGCTCCAGTTACTTTAGCAACCTGCTGCCACGGTATCAAATTACTATGATGCTCCATTGGCGTAATCACTATTTCATCATCCGGGCCGACGTTATCTCTGGCATAGCTTGATGCTACCAAGTTGAGTCCCGCGGTGGTACCCCGGTTAAAGATAATTTCTTTCGTGCTTCCCGCATTGATAAACTCCCGGACCTTTTCGCGTGCTCCTTCGTATTGATCGGTTGCTCTTGACCCGAGGGTATGGACCCCGCGATGAACGTTGGAATTATTTTGCTTATAATAATCATTCACCGCTTCAATCACCTGAATCGGCTTTTGCGACGTCGCAGAAGAATCCAAATATACTAAGGGGTGTCCATTTACTTCCTGTTGAAGGATTGGAAATTGTTCTTTAATGGCCTTGATATCCATTAATAAACTTTCCTTTCAATCACTTGTGTTAATTGCTTACGTACTGACTCAATTGGAATTTGAGCTACCACAGGAGCCAAGAAACCATGAATAACCAGGCGTTCTGCTTCTTCACGCTCTAACCCTCTGCTCATAAGATAATACATTTGCAGCGGATCCACACGGCCTACAGAAGCAGCGTGACCTGCTGTTACGTCATCCTCATCAATAAGAAGAATTGGATTGGCATCTCCACGGGATTTTTCACTCAGCATCAATACACGGGACTCCTGCTCAGAGTTCGATTTTGTGCCGCCATGTTCAATTTTACCGATAGCATTGAAAATCGTAGAGGCAGAACCCTTCATCACACCGCGCTGTAAAATATACGCATCGGTTTCTTTTCCGAATTGGCGAATGCTTGACGTGAAGTTCTGTGTCTGCTTTCCGCGTCCGACAGATACTGCTTTTGCTTCGGAAGCTGAATTATCCTCCATAAGGTAGGTAATGTTTTCAGAAACCGTATTTCCATCGTTCATTTGTCCAAGTGCCCAGTCAATTCTTGCATCACGTTTAGCAACACCGCGACGGTTCACATACGTAGTTGTGCCGGCAGCAAAGTTATCTACTGCACCGTAAGCAACCTGTGCGTTATCATGCGCAAATACTTCCGTTACAAGGTTCGCAACGTTTTCTTCTGTATCATTATGAGAAATATAGTTTTCTACATAGGTTAATGAGCTGCCTTCTTCTGCTACAACAAGCACGTGATTCAATAATGCGCTGCTGTTATCTTCCTGCCAGAAGATTGCTTGAAGCGGTTCTTCCACCTGTACATTTTTAGGAACATATACAAATACGCCGCCGTTCATCAGTGCTGCATGAAGCGCTGTTAAACGGTTCTGATCAACAGCAACTGCATCATTCATATAATATTTTTCAACCAGCTCGCTGTGCTCTCTGACTGCTGTAAAAATATCTGTGAAAATAACCCCTTTATCCTGAAGCTTCTGCGCAAGGCTGTTATATGCAGCTGTCTGATTACGCTGAATATATAGATTCTCCATGCTGGCATCTTCATCGAAGTATTCTTTTAATTCTTCAGGCAGTTCATCAAGAGAAGCGATTTTTGCCGCTTCTTTATAGGAATGCTGGAAATCTGTAAAATTCCAGTTTGAAATCTTTGTTTTATCTGGTTTTGGCATTTCTAGCGAATCAGCCATTTCCAAAGCTTTGGAACGAAGCGTAGCCATCCAGCCGGGTTCATTTCGTTCTTTGGAAAATGCCTGGATATATTCTTGATTGAATGAAAGCTTTGTTTCTACAGTCATGATTATCCCTCCTTACATTACGCGTTTTGTTCTGCAGTTTCTTCGTCTTCGATTCCTAATTCTTCTTTAATCCACTCGTAACCTTCTGCTTCAAGACGTTTTGCTAACTCTGGTCCGCCAGACTTCACAACGCGTCCCTGCATCATTACGTGTACGAAATCAGGTGTAATATAGTTTAATAGACGTTGATAGTGAGTAATAATCAAGCAGCCAAAATTATCCGAACGCATTTGGTTGATTCCTTTTGATACTACTTTTAATGCGTCGATATCCAGCCCTGAATCAATTTCATCAAGGATAGCAATGTTTGGCTCCAGCTGCATTAATTGCAGGATTTCGTTACGCTTTTTCTCCCCGCCGGAGAAACCTTCATTAAGGTAACGTGTTGCCATATTTTGATCAATATCAAGGTAATCTAAGTCCTTATCCAATTTTTTGATGAATTTCATCAATGGAATTTCATCGCCTTCTTCGCGTTTTGCATTAATCGCAGAACGTAAGAAGTCAGAAGTAGTTACACCGCTGATTTCACTTGGGTACTGCATTGCTAAAAACAGACCGGCACGGGCACGTTCGTCTACTTCCATCTCTAAAACATCTTCCCCGTCGAGGGTGATGGATCCTTCTGTTATTTCATATTTAGGGTGACCCATAATGGCAGATGCCAATGTGGATTTACCTGTACCATTCGGTCCCATGACAGCATGGAATTCTCCACCTTTAATGGTTAGGTCTACCCCTTTTAATATCTCCTTATCTTCAATAGATACGTGAAGATTCTTAACTTCTAATACTGAGCCTGACATAAATCATACCTCCAAAAACTGTATTTTAAATGAAATGAATATGATATCCATTCTCAATTTATTCTCATTACAATCTTAAAGCATTTCAAATTAATTCGCAACTGTTATCATTCGTCTTTAAAAAGCTTTTAACTATGCTTCTTTAGACACTTTTTTCATGATCTGTTCCCATTTAAAAAGCTGATGCCCCGTGACATCAGCTTTTGTTATTTTTATCTTAAATTACCAGAAACTGCTTCTGTAGAAAGTCTCTTCGCCTTCTGGTATTCCTGTTCTCTTTCTTTTTCCACTTTTAACTTTTTATTCAAGCTTCGGTCATATTCCTCGTAATTGACACCTCTTGATTGACCAATTCCTTTTTCCATTTCCGAAGTGTAGCTTAAACCATTTTCAGTGGTAATAATAAATCATCCTTTCGGTTTGTTTAACACATTCAATATGCTAACACAGGTATGATTCCCGCTCAAAATCGATTTAAACTTATATTTTCGGATAATTTATGAAAATCTTTCGCTATAGGTGGATATACTCTCACATTCTTAGTATTCTTCGGAAATGCTCTTTATTCTGCATCAGTTGGTGTTGGAATTACAGCACCATCATAGTTATCCGTAATAAAATCCTGTATTTCTTGAGATTGCAGTACCTCTACTAATGTATTTAATGCTTCGCTGTCTTTGTCTTCTGAACGTACAGCTATAACATTTACATAATCTGATTCATCGCCTTCAATGAAAAGCGCATCTTCAAGTGGATTTAATCCTGCTCCGATAGCAAAGTTGGTGTTAATAACCACTAATGAATCTTCTTCACTATTATAAATATCCGGTGTAATCTCAGGAGCAACGTCCGGGTGGAAGGATAAATCTTTCGGATTTTCCTCAATATCGTCTATTGTTGCAGCAACTTTATCCACATCTTCATTTAATGTAATTAATCCATTTGCTTCAAATAAAGATAAAATTCTCCCCTGATCTGATACAGAGTTACTTAATACTACCTCTGTTCCATCTGGAATATCATCAATACTTTCAATACCTTGAGAATAGACTCCCATTGGTTCTACATGAACCCCGCCAATAGATTCGATCTCATATCCGGCATCCTCTATCGTTTGGTCAAGAAACGGCTGATGCTGGAAGAAATTCGCATCCAGTGTTCCATTATCTAAATCATCATTCGGTAAAACATAGTCTTCATACTGTTCAATTTCTAATGTAATTCCTTCTTCTTCTAATAATGGTGCTGCTTCTTCTAAGATTTCAGCATGCGGGATACTGGAAGCACCAACTGTAATTTCAGCCGGCTCGTCCCCATCACTGCCTGTACCTTCTTCGTTGTTGGAAGAATCATCATTTCCTCCGCATGCTGCTAAGAATAAAATCAAACTCGCAGCTGCTAAAAACCAAAGCTTTTTCATGTTGAACGCCCCTTTTTATTTTTTATTATGTGAATCAAGAAATTCTTGAATAGCACCTTTCTTAACGCTTGTCTATCTTTCTGGTTATAGCATCCCCAATAAACTGGAAGATAAATACGATAATCACAATGATGACTGTGCTGACAAATACAACATCCCAGCTTTTCCGCTGAAATCCGAAATAGTAAGCATGGTTCCCTAGTCCTCCTGCTCCAATCGCACCTGCCATCGCAGTATAACCGATTAAAGCAATCGCTGTAACCGTCAGCCCCGATACAAGTGCAGGCTTGGACTCCGGAAGCAGCACCTTAAAAATAATCGTACTTGCTTTAGCTCCCATTGCTTTTGCAGCTTCTACAACTCCTTTGTCTACTTCTTTCAATGCAATCTCCACTAATCTTGCATAGAAAGGTGCAGATCCGAGGATTAAAGCCGGCAGTGCAGCATTAGGACCGCGCAATGTCCCTACTACAAAATCGGTGAAAGGAAATAACAGCAGGATTAATATAATAAACGGAACGGCACGAAATACATTGACAAATGTTGCAACAACAAAATTAATCAATCGATTTTCCCAAAAGTTCCCTTTCGACGTTAAAAATAACAGCAGCCCTAAAAGTAAGCCAATAATGGCTGTGCCGACTAAAGCTATAATGGTCATGTAAAGTGTTTCTTGAGAAGCTTCTACTAAATCTTCTATCGTAACGTTTGGAAATAATTCCTCAAGCATGCTGAATTACCTCCAATTCAATAACATCCTGTTCCTCCAGGTACTGCATTGCCTCTTTCAGCTGATTTCCAATCAGCTGAACAATCAATGTCCCATAGCTCCCGACCTGTGTCTGGGTGATTTTCCCCTGCAAAATATTAACATGGATATCAAAATTCTTCACAAGCTGGCTGATTACGGTCTGATTTGCACTTTCTCCTAAAAACTGAATCCGTAATAACGCGCCCTCTTGATATCTTTCCTTCAACTCTGTCATGTCTTCCTCTTCCTCATCCGGACCAGTCAGCTGTTCAACAAACTTCTGCGTTACCGGCTGCTTTGGTCTGGTAAATACATCGAGAACCGTTCCTTCTTCTACCACTTTCCCTTGTTCCATCACAGCAACCCGATTACAAATTTTGCGGATAACATGCATTTCATGGGTAATCAAAATAATGGTTAGACCCAGCTTTTCATTAATATCCTGCAATAAACGCAGGATTTGATTCGTTGTTTCCGGATCAAGTGCGGAGGTCGCTTCATCACAAAGCAGGACTTTCGGTGAATTCGCCAATGCTCTTGCAATTCCGACCCGCTGCTTTTGTCCGCCGCTTAACTGTGCCGGATAGGCATTTTCCTTTCCTGCCAAGCCTACTAATTCAATCAATTCCAGCACCCGCTTTTTCCGGTCGCTTTTCTCCACACCGGAAATCTCAAGCGGAAATTCTATATTTTCAGCGACTGTCCGGGACCAGAGCAGATTAAAATGCTGGAATATCATTCCAATATCCTGCCTGGCGATACGCAAATCCTTTTTCGATAAGGAGGTAATAACCTGATCACCGATTTTTATCGTACCTGTCGTCGGTTCTTCCAGCCTGTTAATCAAGCGGACAAAAGTACTTTTCCCTGCCCCGCTGTATCCGATGACGCCATAGATATCTCCATCTGCTACGTTAAGATTTAAATTATCAACAGCGACAATATCTTTTTTTTCTAAAGAGAATATTTTCTTCAATCCTTCAATGGATATCACTTTATTTCACTCCTATATGTGTACAAACCTATTTTATTGTGTACGATTTACTTTTCTCTTCATTGAAAAAGCGTCTTTCTGCAAGAGAACAGAAAGACGCTTTATTATACACAATATCGTCCATTGCTCCCTTATCTTTACAGTTTCCTGCAGGAATTGGCACCTTTTCAATGATTGAAGGTTGCCGCGGTTTCAATGGGCCAGTCCCTCCACCGCTCTTGATAAGAGTTTGCCTATTTTTAAATGAAGTGCCATTATAGTAGCATGCCATTTGTGCCTTGTCAATCACAATCCCTAGCCATTCACTCAGGTTTCTGTGGAATCTGCTGCTTCTCGTATATTGAACCGTCCTCTTGTACAGAAAAAACTTAGTTGTTTATTGCTGTGAATAATTCCGGTTTGTATTTCATCAAATACTGATAAATATTTGCTGTCGATTGAAACGTGTACACTTTCTCAATCATTTTACCGTTTTCCATAAATGCAAGACATGGCACGCTTTCGACTTGATGAGACTGCATAAAATCAGGGTGCATGGACGCGTTCATCTCCGTAAATATATCAGTTTTATGCAGTCTTTCTATTTTTTCAAGCATAGCGCGGGCTACCGTACATGTCCCGCAAAATGGTGTATAAATATATAGTATGAATCGTTGATGATTCTTTTCTTCTCCACTAAACTGTTTCAAGTTCATTCCCCTCAATCTTTTTCTTCCCATAAAATAATATATGCTGAGTGAAAGGATTACACTGATTGCGTATAAAACGACTTCGCATCTTTCCTTATTTATTTCCTCGGCGAATAGAATCCATTCTTATTTTAACGTTTTACGTTACCATTTTGCAAGGTAATTGAGATTGATTCCAATGCGTTTTCCTGCCAGAATACTTGCCAACATTCTTTTTGGGGTGGCGGCAACCTCACGAAATTCACTGCTTACATAAATATGCTCTGCGTGCGGCAGTTCCCTGGCTAGCTGTTTTCGGAGTTTCATTCCCGAATCATCCTCGTCCACCAGAATAAATACATCTGTATCGTCCAAATGATAATATTCCAACAGCTCTTCAAATTTTTCTACACCGATGGTTCCATTTGTACAAACAATGGTGATGGTATTGTCGTCAAGAATTTTTTCTAGATGCTTTTTATCAGATAACCCTTCAACGATTATGACTTTGTTGTAATCATCTTCCATCATCGTTTTGCACTCCTTATCGAAGTGATTAGGTAAACATCTTTTTTAACCTAATCCTATCCTATGCTTTTTCTATATTATATGAAAAGAAAAGAGCTAACTATACACGAATGTGGAAAAGTCAGCTCTTTTTCACCTATTTTTAGAGCCTTTTTTGAAAATTCAGGAGCAGCGCCTGTATTTTCTCTTTCTCTAAAATAGGTGTAATGTAATTTTATTATCCTTCGATAAATTCCTGGTATGCTTTCGAATCTAATAATTCCTCTAAATCTGCTTCATTCTCAAGTTCAATAACAATCATCCATGCTTTTTCATGCGGTGATTCATTCACAAGCTCTGGGCTGTCTTCCAGTTCTTCATTTACTTCTACCACTTTTCCGCTGACTGGAGCATACAGCTCGGATACCGTTTTAACAGATTCCACACTTCCAAATGGCTCTTCCAGCTCTAAAGAATCGCCGACTTCCGGTAATTCTACGAAAACAATATCGCCAAGCTCATCCTGTGCAAAGTCTGTAATTCCTATACGAACTTTTCCATCTTCTTTTTTTACCCATTCATGTTCTTTTGAATATAAATAATCATTTGGCAAGCTCATTTCGTATCCCTCCAACAAAACTTTATTCTCTTCAACTATACATGGAAGTCAGTTACATTTCTAGCACTATTTCCAGACAGATTCATAGGTTTCTTCTTTAAATCCGACAGTTACTTTCTTGCCGTCGGTTAAGACCGGTCTTTTGATGAGCATACCATCAGAAGCTAAAATCTCCGCCATTTCCTGCGGCGATAAATCATTTATTCTTTCTTTCAAATTTAATTCCCGATATTTTTTACCGCTGGTATTAAAGAATTTTTTAGGCGGCAGGTCGCTTGTTTCCATCCAAGACAGCAGTTCATTCGCACTTGGAGGCTCTTCAGCAATCGGAATCGCCTTATAATCAATTTGGTTTGCATCCAGCCATTTTTTTGCATTTCGACAGGTGCCGCATTTCGAATACCAATAAAAAGATAATGTCATTATTCTTCCTCCGCTTCTTCTATTGATCCTCTTTCGTTGGTCCCATAACGCCGGGCACCTCTAGGCCAGCCTGTCTAAGCAGCACAGTCATCTGACCGCGATGATGGATTTGATGACTGACCAGCATACGTAAAATACTTCCTTTCGGAGCAGGTCCGCCGAAATCACCTACTTCATTTACTAATGCTTCATCCGTCAGCTGCTCTTTTGCTTTCTCTGCAACGCTAGTTGAGATATCCTCATATGCTTCCAGTATGTCACTTGCTTTTGTTGGAACGGCGTCTGGATCATAAGAAGAGTCTAAATCAATTCCGACCAGGCTCATAAAGAAAACAGGACTATTCACCAAATGCCAGCCCAGCCAGCCAAGGCTGTTATGTCCTTCTACTATTGACTGATTTAATTTGTCATCCTCTAAAGCTTTTAATACAGATTTTGTACCATCAGCAGACTGTGACCATTCTGTTAAAAAATCATTTAAATTTCGATACATGCTAGTCCCTCCTAAGATAATGTTTCTTTTTTATTAGCGTACCACGAAACTTCTGCTTTAATCCAATATATTGAATCCATATCTGCTGGCCGTAAATGTAATCAGAAGTGACAAAATAAAAAAGTATTCGTACAATAATAGTTGTGGAAAAAAGAGGTCTTTTAAATTGTAATTCAAATTATTTTACATATCGGATGAACACTTAATAGAGAGAGGATATTTATTATGATAAAAAATTCTTTTCAAGCAAAATGTGCTGCGATTGCAGAAAACAAAATATTTACGAACACGATTATCGGATTAATTATCTTTAATGCTATTATTGTAGGCTTTGAAACGTACCCTGCTATTTCCAATCAATTCCCTTCTATCATTTATTGGCTGGATACTTTATTATTAGCTGTATTTACAATTGAAATTATTATTAGATTAATAGGAAGCTCTTCTCTTACAGCTTTTTTTAAGAGCCCGTGGAATGTGTTCGATTTCATCATTATATCGGCCAGTTTCGTATTCCTCGGCTCAAGTTACATCATGGTATTACGTATCCTGAGAGTTCTTCGTGTATTAAGAGCGATATCGATTATTCCGTCCTTAAGAAAAATGGTTAATGCGTTACTGCTGACGATACCTTCGATGGGAACAATCATGATTCTTTTAGGGCTGTTCTTCTATGTCTATGCCGTTATTGGTACCACTCTTTTTGCATCCATTTCTCCTGAATACTTCGGTTCTTTGCATCGAACCCTGCTCACCTTATTTCAGGTAATTACATTAGAGTCATGGGCAAGTGGTGTGATGTACCCTATTTTAGAACAAGATCCTTCCTCCTGGTGGTATTTTGTAACCTTTATTTTAATTGGCGCATTCGTTATTATTAATTTATTTGTCGGGGTTGTTGTCAATAATGTGGAAGAAGCAAGCCGGGAAGAGACACCATCGCCAACTGATTTAAAGTTGGAAGAAATGGAAAAAGAGCTGAAAGAAATTAAAGCTTTATTAAAAGAAAAATCCACGAGGGATTAGAACACGGGAGCTGTCATCAAATGCATCCTATGCATTTTGCGACAGCTCCTTTGTGTTAGTTAAACAATATATTTTTCTTCCTCAATAATCTTCGCAGCAATGTCACGTTTCTTCTTAACTACATTGATTGGTGTATGCCTTGTCAGCTTACGTAAAGAAGATAGCATGACGCGCAGTGAATCCCCTTCTTCCGCAGTAATCAGAATTTCTTTTGCTGCTGCTTCCATTCTGTTAAATGCTTCCTGTACATACACTTCCGTATATAGTAATTTCAGCTGTGCTTTTTCTGAACCGGCATTGGAAATGGCTTTTTCCGTACGAAGGATAGCAGATTCCATATTAAATACCTCTGCTGTCATGTCTGCTAATTTAACAAGGATTTCCTGCTCCCGGTCTAATTTTTTGCCGTATTTCTGTGCTGCCAATCCAGCTCCGAGCAAGATGAGCTTTTTCGCGTTCCTCAATAAATATTTTTCCTGCTCTAAGGCTTCTGTGCCGACTTCCTCCGGCATCATCATCATTAATTCTTCCTGCAGTCCCTGTGCCTTTTCCAATAATGGCAGCTCACCTTTCATTGCTTTTTTCAGCAATGTTCCCGGCACAAGCAGGCGATTGATTTCATTCGTTCCTTCAAAAATACGGTTAATACGGGAATCGCGATAAATTCTTTCTACTTCGTATTCCTGCATAAATCCGTATCCGCCATGGAGCTGAACGGCTTCGTCCACTGCATAATCCAACAATTCAGAAACCATGTATTTTGCCATCGAGCATTCAATTTGATACTCCGCGATTGCCCTGGCAACCTCACGTCCATCCTGCAGCTGCTCTTCAGATAATGCGCCCATCCGCTGTTCAAATAATCCGACAATCCGGTAAACGGCACTTTCATTGGCATACAGTTTGGAAGCAATCGTTGCTAATTTTTCCTGAGTCAGCGAAAAGCTTGAAATCGGTGTTTGGAACTGCTTGCGCTCACTTGCATATTTTACAGCTAATTCCAGAGTACGCTTCGATGCTCCGATACCGCCGACAGCCAATTTATAGCGGCCGACATTCAAAATATTAAAAGCAATCACGTGTCCGCGGCCTTTTTCACCAAGCAGATTTTCTACTGGAACCTCGGCATCCTCTAAGACCAGTGTTCTTGTAGAAGAGCTCTTGATTCCCATTTTCTTTTCTTCCGGCCCTGTAGATACACCCGGATATTCTCTTTCCACAATAAAGGCGCTGAAATGCTCGCCGTCAATTTTAGCGTAGACGATAAAGACATCTGCAAAAGCAGAGTTGGTAATCCACTGCTTCTCGCCATTTAAAATATAATGCGTGCCGGCATCATTTAGTTTGGCTGTTGCTTTTGCACCAAGCGCATCAGAACCTGAACTTGGCTCAGTCAGTGCATACGCAGCAATTAACTCACCTGTGGCTAATTTAGGAAGATATTTTTCCTTCTGTGCATCGTTCCCAAAGAAGACGATTGGCAGCGAGCCGATTCCGACATGTGCGCCATGCGTAATAGAGAAACCGCCGGCGCGGGAGAACTTCTCTGCAATCAAGGAAGAACTGATTTTATCTAATGCGAGTCCTCCATATGCCTCCGGAACATCAGCACCTAATAAGCCTAATTCCCCGGCTTTTTTCAGCAAATCCACGGAATGCTCAAATTCTTGATTTTCCAGATTATCGATTTTAGGAACGACCTCTCCTAATACAAAATCCTCCGTTGTTTTCGCAATCATCTTGTGCTCATCGGTAAAATCTTCCGGTGTGATAATGTCTTCTGCCGTAATATCCTCTACTAAAAAACCGCCGCCTTTAAATAGTCTTTCTTTTGTTTCACTCATCGCAATTTCCCCTTTTCAAATAGATTATAGAAGTTCAAATACACCGGCTGCTCCCATCCCGCCGCCAATACACATCGTTACAATTCCGAATTGCTCGTTTCTCCGCTTCATTTCATGCATTAAACTGACTGTCAGCTTGGTTCCTGTACAGCCCAGCGGATGCCCTAATGCAATGGCACCGCCATTTACATTCACTTTAGCCGTATCTAGATCTAACGCCCGGATAACTCGAAGTGCCTGGGAAGCAAAAGCTTCATTTAATTCAAATAAACCGATATCCGATAATTCCAACCCTGCCATTTTCACTGCTTTCGGAATCGCCTCCACCGGTCCGACTCCCATGATTTCCGGTGCTACGCCAGCTACTGCAAAGGAGCGGAATTTTAAAATCGGTGTGAGTCCTTCCGCTTCTGCTTTCTCTTTATCCATCAATAAAACAGAGGCTGCTCCGTCACTCATTTGAGAAGCATTCCCGGCCGTGACACTGCCTTTTATATGGAAGGCTGGACGCAGGGAACGGAGTGTCTCTGCATTCGTTCCTGCCCGGACGCCCTCATCCATTTCAAAGGAAAATGATTTCTCTTCAATCTTATTGTTCTTCCCGACATAGCGCTCCTTCACCTCTACTGGAACGATCTCCTCTTGAAATAAACCGTCCTCTATGGCTTTAGCAGCACGTGCATGACTCTGTACTGCAAAAGCATCCTGATCGCTTCTTGAAATCTCGAAACGGTTGGCTACTTCTTCGGCAGTATGCCCCATGTTCATATAATATTCTGGTGCATGTTCCACCAAGGCCGGATTAGGCTTAATCACATGTCCGCCCATTGGGATCATCGACATCGATTCAGCCCCGCCAGCGATAATCGTATCTGCAGCGCCAACCATAATTCGTTCCGCACCGTAAGCAATCGTCTGTAATCCGGAAGCACAGTAACGATTTACTGTGATGCCCGGTACATCCTGGCTTAATCCGGCAAGTCCGGCAATATTCCGGGCCATATTCATTCCCTGCTCTGCTTCCGGCATCGCACAGCCAATAATCACATCATCGATCGAACCCTGATAATCGCCAGCTCGTTTTAACGTTTCTTTCACCGTAAGCGCTGCCAAATCATCTGGTCTGACATTCCGCAATGAACCTTTATTTGCTTTTCCTACTGGTGTTCTTGCACCAGCTACAATCACTGCTTCTTTCACGGATGTATCCTCCTTTGAACTTTCTTTAATTCCGTAATGGCTTTCCTTTCACAAGCATATGCTGCATCCTCTGCTGAGTCAGCGGTTCGGCAATAAGACTTAAGAAGGCCTCTCTTTCTAAATCCAGCATGACCTGTTCATCAATCTCCGTACCTTCTTTTATTCTTCCGCCAGATAAGACATAGGCCAGTTTTTCAGCAATTTTTAAATCATGCTCCGAAGCATAGCCGCTGTAATGCAGCGATTTAGCTCCCATGACCATGGCTGCATAGCCCGCCTCTCCGACAACTGGAATTTTCTCACGCGCAGGTTTCTCATATCCCTCATCGGCTAAAGCTAATACACGTTTTTTCGCATCATGGAGAACATGATCCGGATTCCTGCTGATACGGTCATTTTTATTGAGATAGCCATTCTCCATTGCTTCTCTTGCAGAAGTAGAAACTTTTGCTGTTGCTACTTTTTCAAATACATCATTCGCTACCTTGGTTAAATCAATATCTACACCTTCTGGGATATTACGAAGCTCTTTTAAATAAAGCTCTTTCGTTCCTCCCCCTCCAGGAATAAGACCGACACCAAATTCAACCAGCCCCATATATGTTTCCGGAGAAGCCTGAATCGCAGCAGCCGGCAAGGATACTTCTGCCCCTCCGCCTAATGTCATATTAAATGGAGCAGCCACCACAGGTTTATCAGCATATTTAATATTCATCGCCATGTTTTGAAATTGACGGACAACGAGATCTAATTCAAATATATTATCATCCTGTGCCTCCATCAGCATCATTGCTAAATTGGCGCCAACACAGAAATTCTTGCCCTGGTTTCCAATCACCAGCCCTCTGTAATTTTTATTTACTTCCTCAATGGATTCATTGACCATCTGGATAATATCAAGACCGATCGCATTACTTCTGGAATGAAATTCTAATAAAGCAACATCATCCCCGATATCGATTAGACTGGCGCCGGTATTTTTCTTGATGACACCTTTTTGCTCCTTGATTGCCGCTAAGGAGATTTCTTTCTTATTGACGTCCTTTTGTTTATAGGCATCTTCATGAAAGAAGTAAATAGCTCCATTTTCTTTTTTATAGAAGGTTTCGTCCCCTTCCTCCAGCATATCCAGCACCCAGCTTGGCACCGCTGTCTCTTCATCCTGTATTCGTTCCACTGCAGCCCTTACGCCAATTGCATCCCATATTTCAAATGGTCCTGACTCCCAGCCAAATCCCCATTTCATCGCATCATCAATGGAGACGACATCATCGGCAATCTCTCCGACTAAATCAGCAGAATATAATAATACCGGCTTGATAATAGACCAAATAAAATCGGAAGCTTTATCTCCCTTTTGATTAATAAGCGCTTTCATTTTTCTGTTTAATCCTTTTTCCTGCTTAGCTAATTCAACAGCAGCTGTTTTCAGCTTCTTTCTTTCCTGATACTCCAGCGTGCTTGGATTTATTTCTACAATGCTTTTATCCCTCTTCTTTTCATAGAATCCCTTCCCGCTTTTCGCACCAATCCATCCTTTTTCAATCATTTGCTTTAAAAAGTCCGGAACCGTAAAAATGGCTTTCTCTTTCGGGTCGGATACATGGTGGTAAACATTATTCGCAACATGGTAAAAGGTATCAATTCCAACGACATCCAGCGTCCGGAACGTAGCGCTTTTGGGTCTGCCAATAAGCGGGCCGGTAACCGAATCTACTTCACCGACACTTAATCCCTGCTTCTCCATTTCCTGGACAGTTACTAACAGTCCGTAAGTTCCAATCCGGTTTGCAATAAAGTTTGGCGTATCCTTCGCTTCGACAACACCCTTGCCTAATACATCCTCTCCAAATGTTTTCATGAAGGAAAGCACTTCTGCCTTCGTTTTTTCTGTCGGTATAACTTCTAACAGCTTTAAGTATCGCGGCGGATTAAAAAAGTGCGTCCCTAAAAAATGCTCCTGCATATCTTCTGAGGAATCTGCAATCATGGCGTCCACAGAAATCCCGGATGTATTAGAGGTAACCAGGCTACCTTCCCTGCGATGTGCATCCACCTTTTTAAACAGCTCTTTTTTCGCCTCTAAATTCTCAACAATCACCTCGACGATCCAATCTGCTTCAGATAATAATGCCAAATCATCCTCCAAATTGGCAATCCGAATCAAATCTAAGCTTTTTTTTGATGTAATCGGTGACGGCTTTTGTTTTAATAATTTCTTTTTACTCTCACTCACAAGCCGATTCCTGACCTGCCTGTCTTCTAAGGTAAAGCCCTGCTTCTTTTCCTTGTCTGTCAAGGAATCTGGTACTCTGTCAAACATTGTTACAGATATTCCCGCATTTGCTAAATGAGCGGCAATTCCAGAACCCATCACACCTGAACCTATTACTGCTGCATGTTTAATCGAATAAGTCATTTCACAATCCTCCAGCCTCTCTTGAATGAATGCTCATTCATTTTTAAGCCAAAAAATAAAGATATTGGCAAATCGCATATCTCACGTTACTTATACTATAACGGATTATTAATTTTTTGGCAATATATTTAGCAATTTTTTGTAAGGGGTTTCAAAGTGAAAGTTTATTATTTTCTTTTTCAAAATAAGGCCTACTCCTGAAAACTGCTGACATGCTCTTCCTTTCATACAGCTTTTATATAAAACCGTTATTCAAAATAAGCGTGAAAAGAATTCCATTGCTATTCCAGCAGTAATAATCGCAGCTAAACATAACGTGTTCCTTCTATATTAATATGCATTTTCATTCAGGTGTTTCTAAAAATCGTAATCGTTCCTATTTACAAACAGAAATCCTTACGATATCATAGGTAGAGTACGAACTTGAAAGTACGTTCCATTATTATTTTAAAATGAATGGGGGAATACGATGACAACACCAGTTGTGTCTATGTCAAATATTAACTTCCATTATGAATCTCGTAAAGTCTTAGATAATATAAACTTTGAAATCCCTCAAGGAGCTTTCATGGGATTAGTCGGACCGAATGGCGGCGGAAAAACAACATTGATCCGGCTCATTCTCGGCCTGGAAAGACCGGAAACGGGAGAAATAATGGTTTTCGGACAATCGATTCAAAAGCTTAAAAATAGAGATCGAATCGGCTTTGTCTCGCAAAAAGCAAATGCATTTAATAAAGGATTTCCTGCAACCGTATATGAAGTAGTTGCTTCCGGGCTTACTGCACAGCTTGGTTATTTAAAATTCTTAACCAAAAAAGATAAGCAAAAAATTCATGGAGCAATTGCCCAGGTTGGTATGACAGAGTATACCAAACAGAACATCGGGAATCTGTCAGGTGGTCAGCAGCAGCGCATCTTTATCGCACGCGCTCTGGTCAGCGACCCTGAGCTGATTATTTTGGACGAACCTACTGTAGGAATCGACTATGAAAATGTAAAAATTTTTTATGAGCTGCTTTATAAGCTTAATACAGAATTCAAGAAAACATTACTGCTGGTAACACATGATACAGGCACAATGACCCAATATGCGACAGATATTGTTTGTTTAAATAAAACACTGCATTTTCACGGAAATCCGGATGAATATGCATCACTTACAGAAGCAGACTTTTCTCAAATATATGGTCATCCAGTCAGCCTGGTTACGCATTAATTATCGTTGGAGGAAAGACAATGCTTTTGGATTTTTTAACTTACCCCTTTTTAAGATATACGTTTCTCACAGGTATCTTAATCGGTATCATCGCACCATTACTAGGAACTTTTATTGTTGTCAGAAGACAATCATTAATAGCAGATGCTTTATCGCACGTTACTTTAGCCGGAATTTCATTTGGGCTGATGACTGAGAAGGTATACGGCTGGATTATCTCACCGATATACAGCGGCATGTTTTTTTCCGTACTCGGCTCTATCTTTATTGAAAAGCTGCGTACCGTGTATAAAGCGTATCAGGAAATTTCCATTCCTATCATTTTGTCGGCCGGCGTCGGCTTGAGTGTTATCTTCATTTCCGTTGCAGACGGGTTTAATACGGATTTATTCAACTATCTATTCGGATCTGTATCTGCCGTAACGGTTAATGATTTTTACGTCATTTCTGGAGTCGCCGCCTTTGTACTTGTCATTATCTGGCTTTTCTTTAAAGAACTATTTACCATGTCCTTTGATGAAGAGCAAGCAACGATTGCCGGACTGCATGTCAAATGGATCAATATGCTGTTTATTGTATTAACAGCGCTTGTCATTGCTGCTTCCATTCGTATCGTCGGCGTGCTGCTGGTTTCCGCTTTGATGACACTCCCTGTTGCAGCAAGCATGCGAATCGCTAAAGGATTTAAACAAATGATATTCCTGTCAATTCTCTTTGGTGAAATTGCCGTGATATTTGGAATTATTTCAGGCTATTATTTAGATATTCCACCTGGCGGAACAATTGTCATGACGTCGTTAATTTTATTATTAATTGCTATAGGAATGAAAAAACTACGAAAGTAAACGGAGGTTTTTTCGATGAATCTTCAAGATGCCATCACTGTTTTAAAAGAAAAAGGATATAAAACTACCGGAAAACGGAAGGATATCTTAGAATTTTTTGCATCCGAGGATGGATATCGTCCTGCTAAGGATTTAATTGTCCATCTCGAAAAAAAATATGGGACAATCAGCTTCGATACCATTTATCGGAACCTGCACCTATATTATGATTTAGGGATATTAGAAAAAACAGATTTAGAAGGTGAAAAGCATTTCCGCCTAAGCTGCAGCCATCATCATCATCACCATTTTATCTGCAAGGATTGCGGTAAAACAAAAGAAATTGAAGTATGTCCAATGGATTCTGCTTCTGCGGAGCTGTCAAATTATGAAATTGAAGATCATAAATTTGAGATTTATGGCAAATGCCCGGAATGCCTTCACGCTTAACATGTTTCAATTAATATAAGAATAAAACATCAGAAAAAAACTGCGGATTCGCTATTGTACGAGCAAACCCGCAGTTTTTCTCATGATTTACACATTTTTTTGGAAATTCTATTTCTTTATGTCGAAAAGTTATGTATACTACTTTTAGAACAATTATATTAGGAGCAGAGTAGTATGCGTAAAAGTAGTAAATTTCGATTATTGTTATTATTCATCGCAGGAATTATCTTTATTGTATTTGTTTTAGTGATGCAAAGACAATTTAACAATCCAGATTTCGACTTTCAAAATGAAGCATCTGAAGTAAACGAATTGGAAAATGATGAAGAAACGGAAAAAGCAGATGCAGCAGATGAGGATGCAGATACAGATGAGGAATCGGGGGATTCTGAATCGGAGGAGGAATCTGAAGAAACGGATGCGGACACTGGCGACTCCAATGAAGAGGAGTATGAGGTTACTGCAGAGGTATTAAATATCCGAAGCAGCCCCAACGCAGACAGTGAGGTTGTAGAAACGCTGGTTAACGGGGATATTGTCCAGCTTATCGGTGAAGAAGACGAGTATGAATGGGTTGAGATTTCTTATCAAGACGTCACTGGCTATGCAAATGCCGGATACCTGGAAGCTGTTGAGTGATTAAAAAGATTTTTTCTCTTGACTGAAATTATTAAATGGATTATCTAAGCTTCCTATCCTCATAAAAAAAAACGAACTTAAATCTCCTTTTCATTTATGGAATGGATAGAGATTTAAGTTCGTTTTTTTATTTATAGAGAAGATAGTTTAAGAGATTTTGCATCATTATCTATTTAATCGAGTACAGTATCTAAAACCTTACTCTCCTCGTGATCCAGCATATTCTTTAAGATGACCTCTTCTACCTCTTTATTCATTTCTGTTTCCAGTGTTTTGGAAGCAGGTGCCTCGCCGACAATGAAAATACGTTTCCATTCTCTGTCTTTTGCCTGCTTATCCAGTTTAGGCGCAATACTTTTATACCATCGATATTGGTTCGCTTCATAGCGGTCATTGAATAGATCTTTTTGTACACTGCTTGCTCCAAGTCCCTGCTTCGCTCTGCCATGACGAGGGCCTTGTTTCATCTTCCATGTATCCTCCTCCACATCCAGTTCATATTCTGCTGTATCCTTTACCTGATTTAGATTGGTGTCCATCAGTTTGACCTGATTTTGCTGCACTAGAATAATTCCTGTTTTCGGATACTTTTCAGACAGTGTCTTTAATTGATCTAATACAGGTGTCTCCTGCCACTCAAATTCATTTTGCAGATGCATTTGTACACGCTCAGCAAACCAGACCTCGCCGTCAGCTGAAGCAATAATGATAACTCCGCGCATGAGATCTCTTTCTATTTCTCCCATAAAATCTTTCACACGCTGTTTTATTTGCCTAAAATTTTTGAGTTCTTCCTGATCATCTGCTTCTTTTAAATAATGCTCAAAATTATTCAAACCATTTTTCAGATGAATCTTCCACTCCCCGCTTTGCTGATCCGGGTCGCTTAAATCTGTATTTAGGTACATGGTAAATATCTTATTTGCTCCTGTTCCTCTCACATTCTCTAACTCTTTCACAATATCTTGAATATCCTTCATGATAAGCCTCCTCGAAAATCAGTATCTATTTAGTGTGTAACCAAAATAAAAGGAGTTTAAACTTTAATATCTGAATAAAGGATATGATAGAGTTATTTTAAGCTATAAAAAAGGAAAGAGCTTCATCACTCTTTCCTTCTTCACCATCAAACTTTATTGTTTCAACTTTTTTTATTTACGTTCTAATCTTGTTCCATTTCTTCTTCTGATAAGGTTTTAGTGATTCTCACTCTTTTAATCTGATACCCGTCTTTTTCAATCAGAGTAAATTCATACCCCTCAACCTCCATCACCGTTCCTACATCCGCTTCAAGGTTATGGGTGAAGAACCAGCCGCCGATGGTGTCCACTTCATCATCTTCCAAAGTAATACCCAGCTTTTGATTGATATCATCCAAGCTGACACGGCCTGCTACTAAATAAGTAGTATCATCAATCGTTTCAAAATCAGGTACTTCGTCTTCATCAAATTCATCCCGGATATCGCCAACGATTTCTTCCAGTATATCCTCAACCGTTACTAACCCGGCCGTACCGCCATATTCATCATTGACAATCGCCATATGGATGCGCTCCTTTTGCATTTTTAAAAGGAGATGACGAATTGGGGTAGCTTCGGATACATGAATAATTGGCCGAATATAATCTTCAATCGTCGCAGGTTCATCCTTGCTCAGCTTTCCAGTAAACACTTCTTTTAAATTTACCAGACCGATAATATTGTCCTTATCCTGATCAGCAACCGGGTACCGGGTAAACTGGCCTTGATGAATCGTTTCTAAGTTTTCTTCAAAACTGGCTTCTGTCGAGAAATAAATCATTTCTGTTCTCGGTGTCATAATTTCTCTGGCTACCCGTTCATCAAATTCAAATATATTGTTTACATACATCATTTCAGATTGATTGATTTCACCACTTTTATAGCTGTCAGCCAGAATTAAACGCAGCTCCTCTTCTGTATGTGTTTCCTCATGCCCGCTCATTGGCTGTAAGCCAACTGCTTTGGTTAATAATCGTGCGGATCCATTTAATAACCAGATAAACGGAAACAACAGGCGATAGAACCAGGTCAGCGGTCTGGCTACAGCCAATGTGACCTGTTCTGCTTTTTGAATTGCTAATGTTTTCGGCGCAAGCTCCCCGACAACCACGTGCAAGAACGTTGCAATCAGGAAGGAAATAAAAATGGAAAGGGTTGTAACAAGACCTGCTCCAAGATTAAATTCCTCCAAAAGGGGATGTAACATTCTCTCAAATGTCGGTTCGGCTAAGCGCCCAATTCCAAGTGCTGTAATTGTAATCCCCAATTGACAGGCAGATAAATACTCATCAAGATGGGTAATGACTTTCTTAGCTGAAGCAGCTGAACCTCTTCCCGCTGCAATATGAGGCTCCAGCTGAGTACTTCGAATTTTTACTATAGCAAATTCTGACATAACAAAAAAAGCAGTTAATGCGATTAAAATAGCAACCGCAAATAAATTAATCATGGTCGATATGTCCAATTAAGATCCTTGTGTAACATTACACAAGGATTTCACCTCCTGAAATTTTAAAAATTATTATAAGTTCATGTTCAAAAGTATCCAATTGTGTTTGAAAATCAAGAAGCTTCTTAATACAGGACGGCGATTGCAATTATTCGTCTCACTGAAAATTAATTTACTCCTTCCGCAATTCCATTGGATAAAAACTTTTTGAACATCCTCTTATTATCTTTTCTGCACGCAGATAATCCAAATGATTAGGCGCAATGGATAGTCCTGCATGATAAACATATATAAAGTTCCATATTACCTTCCCATCGAATCACCCTTTCTCTTATTCTTTATTATAATGGAAAGGGGCACACTGTGTCTACTTGACTATGAAAGTGCTGCAGATAAATATTAATACAATAAAATAAACCGGCTGTTATCAAAAAACAGCCGGTTTATTTTATTTCACAGATTATTTTTTTAGCTTGTCGTTCTCTTCTCTCTGCAATATTTTAATAAAGGAAATCATCAGCATGATAATAATTATGACAAAAGGAAGCGCTGATGTGAGAGATGCTGTCTGCAGCGCTTCTAACCCTCCAGCAACTAAAAGGACGACTGCAATAGCTGTAATGAGTCCTCCCCAGATAAATTTTGTGATCAATGCCGGATTCAAACTTCCTCTTGATGTCATGCTTCCTAAAATATACGTTGCAGAATCTGCTGAAGTAACTAGGAACGTAAAAATCAATACTATCGCCATCAACGAAGTGATGGTACTTAATGGCAAGGTACCAAACGTTTCAAATAAGGCGACAGCTAAATCTTGATCAACAGCTTCAGCAATCATCGTTCCATTTTTCAAATCACTATATAAGCTGGTTCCTCCAAAGACAGCGATCCAAATACAGGCAATGGCAGGAGAGGTGACAAGTACGCCAAAGATATACTGACGGATAGTACGCCCTCTCGATACACGAGCGACAAAAGCTCCCACAAATGGCGACCATGAAATTGCCCAAGCCCAATAGAAAATAGTCCAATCTACTACCCAGGTGTCTCCAGTATACGGAGTTAAACGTAAGCTGTATTCGACAAAGTTAGTTAAATAATCTCCTAATCCCAGCACAAAGGTTTCTAATATAAATACAGTTGGTCCCATCAGAAAAACAAAGACAAGCAGAATTAAACAAAAGGATAAGTTAATGCTGCTTAACCATTTCATTCCGCGGTTTAAACCACTGACAGATGAACCTAAATAAACAAGAAGCATAGCTAATGCAATTGCAATTTGCATCCATACCCCGTCTGGCAGCCCAAAAACAGATGACAGACCGCCGCTCATTTGCATAATTCCTAATCCTAGAGAAGTCGCTACTCCCATAACAGTAGCAATTACAGCAAGCGAGTTGATAGAAGTGGCCGTAATAGGGTTATTTCCGACAACGGGCTTTACTGCTGTTGAAATTAACCCGTCTTTTCCTTTGCGAAATTGTAAGTATGCAATAACCAGTCCGACTAACGCAAAAACAGACCATTGGCTAATGCCCCAGTTAAAGAAAGCATATCCCATAGCCACCCTCGCAGCTTCTTCTGTTTGCGGTTCCAAGCCTGGAAATGGTGTATTAAAAAAGTGACTCATTGGCTCTGCTACGCCCCAGAATACCAGTCCAGAGCCGAAGCCTGTGGAAAATAGCATTCCAATCCAAGGAAAGAAACCGAATTCTGGTTTCGAATTTTTTGAACCTAATTTTATTTTACCGTATTTACTAATCGATAAGCCAATTAGAAAGAGGACAAACACAAAAACGGATATTAAATAGAGCCATCCAAAATTCTGTGTCGTCAAATCAAATAATAGAGTTGCTACACTTTGAAAGCCTGTAGAATTAAACGCACCAATTATAACGAATGCTAAAATTACTGATGCAGAAATAAAAAATACAGGATTTAAAAAACGTTTATTTCTTTTTTTCATACCTCTATCCTTTCTATGTTTATTTACTGCGAAAATGGGATATATAATTCTATACCCATTAGCCGAGATAGTAAACGATTTAAATGAAGTGGTTAGATTGGTTATTGAAATAGTCTCTTATGAAGGAAGATTATTACCGCATTCATTCAGATAAAATTCAATAACCGCTTGAAATAAATAAATAGATTTAAGGGAGTTTATTTCCATTCATACAGGGAATGGATACATAAAAGAGCCACTTGTCATTAGTTTTTAATTTATTATATAAAAAAGCCCTCACATGAAGCTTATCTTCATGCAAGGACCCTTGGGATTAAATATTTATTGTACGCGGCGTACTGTTCCGCTAAATTCTCCGCCCCAGTAGCTTCCTGGTGACATATCAGCAACAGCAACTCCTGTACTGCTTTGTGAACCGATAAATTTATTTCCGCCAAGATAAATACCAACATGGCCATTTGTTCCATTCGTATTGAAGAATACTAAGTCTCCAGGCTGCATATTACTTGCAGATACAGATGTACCTGTATTAACTAATGCACCTGTGTAAGACGGGATGGAATATCCAGCTTGAGCGAATGCCCAAGATACAAATCCGGAGCAGTCAAAACCAGTGCTAGGGCTTTTTCCTCCCCAAACATACGTGTTTTGGTGTGTTTGGCTCTGTGCAGCACTAAGCACTCCACTGATTCCAGAACCGGTTGATGGTGCAGGCTCTTCTGCTTTTTCTTCTTTAGGTTCTGATTTATTTTGATCAGAATTGCTGGAACTACTGTTGGACCCGCTATTAGAGCTTGTATTAGAGCTTGATTCATTTGAGCTCGCAGTGCTACTACTGCTTTCAGAATTGTTATTGCTGCTATTATTACTGCTGCTATTGTTGTTATTGCTGCTGTTATTATTGCTTTCGCTATTTGAAGAAGTTTCTTCTTGGTCTTCATTGGAAGAAGTTTCTTGCTGTTCTGGTTCACTTGCTTCTTCTTCAGCTTCATTTGCAGATTCAGTTTCTTCTTCAACCTCTGCTTCTGCTTCTTCATTGCTGCTTTCATCGCTAGAGCCTACGCTGACACTTGCTACCAATGTTTCTGGTGCTGGAGCAGTTGCTACTTCCAAACGATCTGCTACATCCTGCTCAATAGCAGCCAAGCGAGAATCTTCAATTTCTAAATCTTCAATAAGTGCTGTTAAATCTGCTTCTTTATCTTTTAATGAAGCTTCTTTATCCTCAGCAGCATCTTTTTGCTCTGTAATTGTATTATTAATTCCTGTTAAATCTGTTTTCAATTGTGTTAATTCATCCAATTTTGTTTCAACTGCTTCTTGTTTATCTGCAACTTCTTGTTTATCTGCTTCTTGCTGTTCAAGTAAAGCTAAATCTGAATCAGTAATTTTATTCACTGCAGAAACACGATTTACAAAATCACTGAAATCCTGTGCTCCGAACAATACCTCAATATAGCTAATATCTCCGCCATTTTGCTGTAAAGCAACCGCACGTTCTTTTAAGATATCCGTACGTTTTTCAATTGCTTCTTCTAATTCTTTGATTGCATCTTCCAATTCACTAACTTCATCTTCCGTAGTTGAAATATTTTCTTCTGTTTCATCTAATTTCTGTTCATTTTGTTGAAGAGCAGAATTTAAATCATCAATTTCTTTCTGTAAATCTTGTAAATCAACTAAAACATCTGCTACTTGATTTTCAGCATCTGATAGATTAGATTGAACAGAATCACGATCATCCTGTACTTCAGTCTGTCTGTTTTCCAGGTCTTCTACTGATTCTGCTTTTACCGGCCCTGCAAAAAATACACTGCTCAAACCTACTACGGAAGCCGCAGTCAATGTCATTACTGTCTTTTTCAACTTCTATTCCCCGCTTTCAAATTTTGCACCGCAAATATATTATCTATGTATTTGAGTTCCCGAACATTTGCGATTAGTTTTTTATATTAATATTTTTTATATTCTTCTTCTAATTTGTAACTTTGTAAAGCTTAACATAAGAAAATGTCATGCATATTATAGAAATATTACATTTATGTTTCAATAACGACAAAACTCTTTCAAAATCGTCATAGAATACGCAATAACACCCGTCTGACAATGTTTTTCATTTTAGTAGATTTGTCTGGTGCTCCCCAATAAATATACCTAATCTAATTTTTTTCGTCATTTAATTTACGCAATAAATGATACAATACAATATAATAAATGAAAATATCTTATTAAATTTATTTGTTACAAATTATTTAACATGAGGAAAAGTAGGGATTGACGTGAAGGTTCAAACTATCATTGGAAATAGAGTGATTAAAACGGGGATTGCTGTATTTTTCACAGCGCTTATTTGTAAATGGTTCAATTTCCCGCCGACATTTGCCGTTATTACAGCTATCGTTACAATTGAACCAACTGTGACAGATTCTATTAAGAAAGGACTTGTCCGTTTTCCTGCCTCGGCGATTGGCGCTGCCTATGCCGTTATATTTCTGGCTATATTCGGTAATTCACCGTCTACTTATATGTTAGCTGCAATACTTACTATTTTCACTTGCTTTCGCTTAAACCTTCATGCAGGGTTACTGGTTGCAACCTTAACAGCAATTGCAATGATTGAATTAGTGGACGACAGTTATTTTCTTAGCTTTCTTATTCGACTGGCAACAACAACAATTGGATTGTCTGTCTCCACACTGGTAAATATGTTTGTTTTTCCGCCAAATTACCATCGTTCGATTGATAAACAGATTGTACCTATCCGCAAGCAATTAAGTAATCATATGAAGCGATGTTATTATGAATTGATTTTCACAAAAACACCTCTAGATTTTGGTGTAAATGAAAAAGTCGGCAGTGTATACAAAGAACTTGAAAGAGTAGAGTTGCTTTCACTCTACCAAAAGAAGGATTTGAAATTCCATCATATTTTAGAAAAACGCGAGGATGAATTAACACAATTAAGACAGCAGATTCATTATCTGCGAATGATTCAATATCATGTTACTAATATAGCAGAGCAGCCTACAATGAAATTTGAATGGGATGCACTGAAACAAAAACACGCTTTTGAAACAGTATGTTATTTTGCAAATGTGCTGGCTGGCAAAATCGACTTTGAGAAAGAAGAATGGATTGCTAAACGCGGACAGCTCAATCAGCTATTTCAAGAAATGTTAAAATCCAATCAAATGAGCAGTACAGAAAAATTGCCGATAGAATTAGTTGCTATCTATGAGTTGATTTCTATTGTGGAAATTATAGAAGATTATTTCTCATTGGATGAATAATTTATGAAAAAGAAACAAAGTTTTTCAGATAACTTTGTTTCTTTTTCTAATACTTTACCCAAAGATAAAGAGCATAATAATGTTTCTACTCTCTGTCTAATTCTTCTTTTATCATCGCTGTTTCCTTATCTGACATTCCAGTTATATTTTTTACAAATAAATTATCCATCCCTTGTTCAAATAAGTTACGTGCAACGACTTTTCCATAACGGATAACCACCTTCGCCGCTTCCCGATTAGCAAGCACTGCATTTTCTTCTGCTTTTATTCTTTTCTCTCTCTCCTCTATCAGTTTAATTTTTTGCTGTTTATATTGATTTTTCATTTGATTATAATTCAGCTCTGCAACTGTTGCTCTTTCTTCTGCTTCCTGTCTTTTTTCTTCTGATTTTTCTATCTCTTTTAAAAAGTGCTGTTCTATCATATGTCGATACCTGTCCTGATAGGTCAATTGATTTTTTTCCGTATTGCTGATATCTCCCCAGTATTTCATAGCGATATTTAAATCTTGATCAACCATTGCCAGTTTCTCCAGTTCTTTATAGATATCCAGATGAAAATAATTATTACCTGCATCCACCGCAGCTAAAAGCAATAACCATCTCGCTAAAGTATCTTTCTCCAGATTTAACTTTCCTTGTTTCCAGCTGCGGATCAGCTTAGGTATCTCAACAAATTGATTTTCCTGCAGATTGGTCAGCGGGATATTTTTATCTTTATCTGACAATCTGAATACGCTATGGAATTCATCACTTTCATGGAATATTTCAAAATTCATGATGCTTATGGTTACCACGGAATGCTGGCTTTCCAAATCTGAATCTGCTTCAAATTGCCGGCGGTACATTTTTGACCAAAAATATAAAGATTGATTTTCCGGGGTATCTTGATCCGGGAAAAGTATTTCTACAAAAACCGCTTCTTTATCTTCTGTCTCAACAAACAATGATAAAGAAGTGTTCTCGCCTTCGTCAGCTGCATTCTTATTTTGAAATTCAAGATTCTGGATTTGTGCTCTGTCGGAATTGGTAAAAAAAGCATTTAAAAAGGCTATTATAATCTTCTTATTGCGCTCATCACCAAACAGCATTTTAAAGGCATAATCAATTTTTAAGTCCATCAGTCGATTTGGACCATTTTTAGGAATAGCATTTTTGTATACTTCGCCATTTTCGCATATCTGAGGGAATAATAGTGTTGCGTTGCGAGGATAAATCATGGAAACACATCCTTATGTTTTAGTAGAGGACTTACCAAGAAGAGGTTCTAAATACAGTTAACCAAACATATGTTCTTTTGTCAACAAAAAACTTAAAAAAACTGCAGGAACATCCCTACAGTTTTTCTTTCTTTCTTTTCCTGATATACCAGGCAATGAAAATGAATATTCCTGCAATGATAAAGGTATAGACAACATTAGAATAGATATCCATAAAAGCTGCTACACGATGCCAATTCTCTCCCAAAATGGTTCCAATACCGATGAGGATACTGTTCCAAATAATAGAACCTGCTGCTGTTAATAGCATAAACATCCAGAAGTTCATTCTTGCCATCCCTGCTGGAATAGAGATTAAGCTCCGCAGCAGCGGCACCATCCGGCAAAAAAATACAGTCCAATAGCCATACTTTCCGAACCATTCATCTGCCTTATAAATATCTGTTTTTTTCAAACGCAATAGATGCCCGTACCGGTCAACAATTTTCTCCAGCCGCTCCACATCGAGTATCATCCCAATACAATATAAAAGCATGGCGCCAATCAGCGCTCCTAATGTGGCTGCTGTTAATACACCGGTATAGGTTAATGTACTGCCTATTGTCATGAATCCTCCAAAAGGCAGGATGATTTCAGATGGTATCGGCGGGAATAAATTCTCTAACGTCATCATCAGAAAAATTCCAAAATACCCAAATTGCTCCATCATGGCTGTAACCCATTGTCCCATAATATCCTCCATTTACGCTTGTCCTCTTTATTAAGGTATATTCTATCATGCTGCAGCCTATGATTTTTATTTCATTTTGAAAACAAGTGTTAAGAATTTAAGGGATGGCAGCTTTATTTGGTCTGGTTCATTATTTCTGCCAGCTGACGGTAAGAATATTCTCTTGCTTTATACGTTGGCGCCATCGTGAGCACCATTATTTCATCACATTGATATGCTTCCTGCAGTTTCGTGAGTTTTTCTTGTACGAGGGCTTTATCTCCAATAATTTGTTTATCGGCAAATTGGGCTTGCTCCTCCTGATCTGCCTGCGGAGATGGATCCTGCTCTTCTCTTTTGCGCTTTGCTTCTTCTGCTAATTCCAAAGCTTCCTTTTCTGTTTCAGCGCACAGAACAGATACCGCAACGATAGCGGAGGGACTCTCAGCTTGTCTCAGGTAGCCGGCCATAATTTCCGGTCCATTATCAGCGCCCATAAAGTGACCAAAAACATAAGGCAGTTTTTTAGTTACGGCCAGCTGAGCACTCCGCTGGCTTGTCCCCAACAGCCAAGGCACAGGCTGAACAGGAGGTACGGGGGCAGCGGTCACACGTGAATAAAGATGCTCCGGCGAAAAGTCATCCTGAAGGAAATGAAGCAATTCATCTATATAATCCGGCATTGCTTTCACCTTTTCCAAAAAGTTTCCAGCAAGGGCTATAGAAGCTTCTGCGGAACCGCCCGGCGCCCGGCCGATTCCTAAATCTACCCGGTTCGGATACAATGCAGCCAGCATCCGGTAGCGCTCAGCAATATTAAACGGCCGGTAATTCGGCAATAGCACTGCTCCTGAACCGATTCGGATTCTTTCTGTTCTGCTGCCGATAATCCCCAGCAATATATCCGGAGCAGGGCTCGCCAAGCCTTGCATGTCATGATGCTCCGCAACCCAATAACGTTCATAGCCTAATTGGTCGGCCAGGACTGCCAGATCCATACTTGCTTCCAGCGCCTGCTTTGCGTCCGCATCTGCAAATAATGGAGATTGATCCAAGATACTTAATTTCATTCTTCGTGCTCCCCTTTCTGCTCTAATTGATCTACCAGGTTTTCCGCTGCCCTGCGGTAAAAGTTACTCATCCCTGTCAGACTGGTAATCAGTAATACTTGTTTTAGATATTCATCATCTACAATATCTTTGTCCAATTCTGTCTCAAATATTTCTTCCTGGTTCTTCATATGTTCTTCAAAACTCGCTGCGTTTCTATCCATTAACTGAATGTAATTGGTATAAAAATTCGCCAGGTCAAAATCATCATCCTGCACTCTCTGATTCATCTCTTCAAATGTTTTCCCGATATCCTTTATAGATAACACACTTTTCATTTGATAAATCATACTAATCAGCAGCAAATGCTCTTTCGAATATTTTTTATTATTGATAGGGAAGAATAACTTAGCCTTCGCATAATTGTTAATCATGGTTTTCGTTAACACTTTATCTTCTTCATACCGCTTGGAAGAAGCAAATTTACTTTCAAAAAGCTGAATAACCTGATCCATATATAAATCTAAATCGGGTATTTCTTCCGATTTCAACTGGTTCTCTAAATGAAGTCCTTCTAATTGCTTTTGTATATCCACGAAATGACCTCTCTCTCATAATATAAAGATAGTAAGCAAAGCAAGAAATTTAATTATTTATCGTTCAGCTATCTACTTTTCATTATAGACGTAATTCGTTAAATTTCAAACATTGACTACTTGATGAAACAGGTATATAGTTATTACATAGTATTTGAAACTACATAACGGATTGGAGATGTTTTTTTGAATAAATTTATTCGGGAACCAATGAATGCTTTTACTCATTTTATTGGGATTGTTTTATCTATCGTCGGACTGATATTACTTGTTGTCAAAGCAGCACGGGTCGGAACGCCATTAGACGTCGGTGCTGTCGCAGCTTTTGGTATTAGTTTAATTCTATTATATACTGCTTCAACGGTTTATCATTCTGTGATTGCCGGTCCAAAAACAATTGCTTTTTTGAGAAGAATGGATCATTCCATGATTTATGTACTGATTGCCGGCACGTATATTCCACTATGTCTGATTGCTCTCGAGGGAACGGTTGGCTGGGTACTATTCTGGGTAGTTACGGGATTGGCAGTCCTTGGCGTTCTATTTAAATTAATATGGTTCCATTCCCCGAGATGGCTGTCTACCCTTCTCTATGTTTTAATGGGATGGATTGCCATATTTTATACAGGCCCGCTTGCTCCAATTATCGGGACTGGCGGAATAACCTGCTTAATTGTGGGAGGAATATTTTATACGATTGGGGCATTTATTTACTGGTTAAAGCCGGAGTTTCTGCGTTCCCGCTATTTCGGCTTCCATGAGATATTTCATATTTTCATCCTGCTTGGCAGTATTTCACACTTCTTGTGTATTTATCTGTACGTCATTTAAATAGGCTAAAACCTCGAATTCATTCTTGGAGAATTCGAGGTTTTTTTCGAGTTTATTCGAATATATTTATTCAAGCACTCTTACTTTATAATACAACTTCTACTTTACTATTTTCGTAACCATTTTAATTAATTCCTGCTGATAATTCTTTATATCAAAGCTTTCACTTTGCAGCAGCATACTCTCACTCGCAGCGCCATTTATCAGTATAGCCGTTGCTTTGGGGTCAAAGTCAGCTGAAAAGATACGTTTCTCCTGTCCTTCTGACAAAATGGTTTCTAATCGCAGGTAAAGCGGATCTTCTTCCTCTTCATTCAATTTATAGTAAGGAATATTATCCTCCGTCCGGGCATTAAAGATGATTTCAATCAGTGCTACATTATTTTCAACATATTCATTTTGGTACGTGAGCGTTGCTGTTATATAAGCCAGCAGCTGCTCAAAGATATCTGTCTCTGCCTTCATCCGTTCTTCAATAAATTCGAGCTGGGCACCAATTAAGTAATTTAAGGTATGCTGGATCAGCTCTTCTTTATCGGCAAAATGATAGGAAATCAATCCCGTGCTGATTTTCGCTTGTTTTGCTATTTTAGCAAGACTTAATTTGACATAGCCAATATCATTCAACACATCAATCGTCGCTTTTAAAATTTGTTCTCTCCGCGCTTCAGAGATAAATGTTTTCTCCTTCGTCACTTCATATCACCCTCTTATCATTCGGACATACTGCCGCTTGTCCTCATCACGAATCACAGCTCCCTTAGCCGCTAAATCCTTCCGCAGCACCGCTGCTTCTTTTACATTATCTTCCCTCAGCACCTTTTCTCTCGCAGCAAGCAAACTGTTCACAGAAGCAGGAAAATCAGGATGCTCCGGAATCCAGCGCTGGTAATCCGCTTGATAAGGATCCTGAGACTTCCAGGGAAAATAGTGTTCCAAAAAAGCTGCTTTTATTTTCGGCTGCTTTACATCTGTTTGCGACCGATACAGCTCCTCTCCTTTTTGGCCTAAAACGACAATATCCTTTCTATCCATATAAATTGCTGAAATATCATTTTTTTGCAAGGTAACTTCTTGATCATACCTTTTCATTGTAACTTCTTGATCTGCAATCGTCATTTTTAATGATTCACTGAAGGCATACACCGCAAAGAGAATTCCTGCAATCAAACCAACAATTACTCCGATAATCGATACCCAGGAGCTATTCCAGGATACAATCCATTCAAAAAACGGACCAAACGGGACAAATGGAATTTTAATCAGCCAGCTCGAAATAATTTGAATAAACCAGCCAATAATTGCTCCAAGAAGCGGACCTCCTATAATAATAATCGCTTTATCCATTTTTGATAAACCAAGTACGGTTTCATTTTGCATATTTTATATTCTCCTCTGGATATAGTTTATTTTTTGATTGGTTAATCAAATTCTAACATAAATAATTAAATTTCACTAGTTAAGAGGAAGCAATCCGTATTTTAAAATAGAATAAAAGGTTAAATTGATTTCAGCCATAAATGGATATGTTTTAATTCACTTAAACCGGGAAAACACATGATAGAACAAACATTAACAGGAAGGATGATTATTCATGAGAAATACACAATATCAGCCAGCAAAAAAGAGAGACATTGCTGACGCTCAAGAGGTCCATTACTCTAAAGAATTTAAGCAGGCAGATATTGCTGGCGGCTATCGGAAACCTCGTGTTAATGAGGCAAAATCCGAGAACCCTAAATTAAAACAATAACTAGTTACCTTATTGACAATATAAAATTTTTAAAAGGAGCTGCAGCACAATCAGTAACTGATTGTGCTGCAGCTCCTTGATTTTTATCTTAAACTCTGAATTCTTGCATCCCCTTCATGCACCACTATATTTTCGCGAGAATGATAAAGAAAAACCAGAATACCGCTTGGTCTTTAAATCACAGGTGTCCTCGCCAAAGCGATGTCCGCTGCGGGAAGTCGCTTTCCGCGGGCAACGCTTCAGTCTCCTCGGAAGAAAACCGCTTCCTGCGGGGCATAAGTGCGACTATGCTTGTGTCTGTTCCTGCCGGCTTGCCAATCAGCAAGTCTTCTTTAAAGGAGATGAGCTCGGGGCCTATGGAAAGCGTAGTATTTTTCCGCAGCGGCTATATTCAGCTTTTTTTATATACTTTCTTATTCTTTGAAAAAAACAATATTCACGATCAGATTGATCTTTTCTTCATTCTTCCTATCGATTCATTCTTACAATTGCCAAAAAGCTGCCTTTTGCGTTGAACAAAAGACAGCTTCCTGCTTCTTAACGTCTATTAACAATAGTGATTTTCCGCATAAACGGAAAACCTATCAAGTAAAAAACAATACCGATGAAAAACATGCTTACAAAGGTCATTATAGTCACATCAGAGAACAGATTGACAACGGCATCAACCAGCCAGCCTTCAAAAGCACCATATAGGGTAACAACCATCAGGACTCCCAGCACAGTTCCTCCACCGACTAATCCCGTCCGGTAAAATAGTAATGCAATGTAATACAATACAGCCATAATTAGGAACATGACAAGGGCATCCACGACAATCCGCATAATCCAGTTATCTGTCAAAAACATAGCCGGATGAACATAAATATAGTTTGTCACACCAACTGCCTGGAATAACCATTCTGTTACCTGCTGCAGCGTGCTTCCAATAAAAGCTATCGCCAAGGAGTATGCAAACATAAAATACAGCTGCATGACATACATGTTTTTACGGGTAGCTCCCATTTTTAATCCAAACGGAACATTGCCTTTCACTAATTGAAACCCGACAATACCAACGTTAAAGTATGTTGCAAACGGGATGGCGAAATACATTTTAAATTCATCGACTCCCAATAATAAATAACAAATAATAGCTGATGCAATGATGATACCTGTTAATATGGAAAAAAATATTTTAGCGGTTCGAACCACATCAACCGTATAATAATAAAACATGCCTTTTATTTGATTGTTCATGGATTAAGCCCCTTTCTTCTTCTCTGTTAAATGAATCATCAGCTCCTGCACCGGAACACCTTCCACTTCTAGACCGGCTTCTTCTGCTTCTTTCCTGCTGCCGAAAGCATATGCCATGGAGCTGCCTGCTAAATCCGTACGCTGGATAATATCCTTATCCACTAAATAAGCATCCACTTTATCCTTTGGTCCAGAAACAGCGACTGTCTTTGCCCGCAATTCTTCCGATCTTTCCTGGAGCACGACAGCACCCTTTTTAAGAATAATAACCTCTTCAAACATTAAACTGACTTCATCAATCAAATGCGTAGAAAAAATGATTGTCCGGGGGTTTTCCTGATAATCATCCAATAGGATGTCATAAAACATTTTACGGGAAGGAGCATCCATACCGATATAGGGCTCATCAAATACAGTGATAGGTGCTCTGCTTGCCAGACCGGTTGTAATTCCTAACGCAGACTCCATTCCTTTTGATAACGTCTTTACTTTTGCAGATTGCTTCAAATTAAACGTCTCTAATAATTCTTCCGCCATTTCCTGGTCCCAGTTCGGGTAAAAATAAGCAAAAATCTTCAATACTTGCTTTATCTTTAACTCTGGACTGAAATTATTCGCTTCTTTGATCAGACAGATGGATTCTGTGAGCCGCTGATTTTCAAATGGGTTCTCTCCATCAATGGTGATATCTCCCGAAGATGCTAACATTTGACCACTTAAAATATCCATGAAAGTCGTCTTTCCTGCTCCATTTCTGCCAAGCAGACCATAGATTTTATTTCCTTCCAAAGTAAAGGAAACCTGATCCAAAGCATGATTGTCACCATAGGTTTTACTTAATTGATTCACTTTAATTTCCATGTGCCTCATCCTCTCGATTAAGCATATTAATTAGTTCCTGTCTATCCATTTCCAGCTTCTCCGCTTCCCTTTTCATTGGAAGCAGGTAATTCTCATAAAATGTCTGCTTTCTTTTTTCAATCACAATGCTTTTCGCTTCCTCTGTCACAAACATGCCAACGCCCCGTTTCTTGATTAAAATACCTTCCAGGACAAGCTCATTGATTCCCTTGCCTGCTGTAGCCGGATTAATCTGATAAAATTTCGCAAATTCGTTGGTGGAAGGCGCCCTTTCTCCGCCATTCAATGAGCCATCGATAATGGAATCTTCAATTTGCTCTTTTATCTGCAGGAAAATCGGTTTGTTTTCATCTAATTCTTTTTTCATTAGCCTCATTCCTTAATTGGTTAATTACTTATGTAACTAACCCTATAACATAATCAGTATAAAGTCAACTTGTTTATTTAAAAATAATCTGCTTATATTCGTAGTGAAACCTTGTGTACAAAGGGTGATTTACACACTTTTATTTTTCATTTTGAATTGTACAGTTTTGTTAGAGAGGTCTATTTTTCACGCAAAAAAATAAGACCAGGTAAGGTACCCGGTCTTATTCTTCATTCCATTATTCCTCTGCCATTTCCGACTGCACATAATGATAAACCAAATTCTCCGTATGTTTAAGAGATAATTCGTGTGTGCGTTCGAACGCATGCGATGCATCAATTCCCGGTCCAATTAAGCCATGAACGACATCATATCCAGCTCGGATAGCTGCTGATGCATCGGATTGATAGTACGGATAAATATCTAATTGATATTCGATGCCGTTCGCCTTAGCAATTTCTGTAAGATGATTGCGCAGACCGTAATGGTACGGCCCGGAAGCATCCTTCACACAAATCGATACTGTATATTCATCGGTTCTCTGTCCGTCTCCGATAGCCCCCATATCAACCGCTAGGTATTCTACCGTTTCCGGCGGGATATTCGAATTGCCGCCATAGCCGATTTCTTCATTATTGGAAAAGAGAAAATGTGTTGTGTAAGGCAGCTCTGTCAGATCTGCTGCCAGCTTTTCAATCACGTTAATTAAGATTGCTGCACTTGCTTTATCATCCAAATGACGCGATTTAATAAAGCCGGATTCTGTTAATTCTACTCGCGGGTCAAAGGAAATAAAATCGCCTACTTCTATTCCCAATTTACGGGTGTCTTCTTCATTCTTCACCACTTCGTCAATACGCACTTCCATATTTTCCGTATCTCTTTTCAGTTCGCCTGCTTTTCGATACACATGGACAGCGGTTTGATGCATTAAAATCGTTCCCGTATATTTTTCTCCGCTCACGGTATGGATGGTACAATATTCCCCTTCCACAAAATTTAGCGGGAAGCCGCCGATGACTTGTATTTTCAGGCGGCCGTCTGCTTTGATTTCTTTAACAATGGCTCCTAGTGTGTCTACATGCGCTGTCAAGAAGCGATGTTTTGAAGTATCCTTCCCTGGCAGCGTTGCAATCAGACCGCCTTTATTGTTGCGTTTGGTTTGTACGTTACTTTTCGCTAATCGGTTTTCAATAAATTGAATGGCATCTTTAGTATAGCCGCTTGGACTTGCTATTTTCACTAAATCTTTAATTAGTGTTTTTGTTTCCTCTACATTGGGAAAACTACTCATTATATTACCTCCTCCAGGTTTTGAAATGAAGATGAACTTGTCTATTACAGTTTATCAGAAAACGCAGCGTTCGATAAAGCGCATCTCAACAGCTCATTTCACTTTCTTAGCGGCCTTACGCACAAGTCTTCAGGTGCGCACAAAATTACATTTATACCAAAATAGAAAAGCCTTCCTTTTATGTTTGCCTGGAAATTGCATTGTCATGAATTGTTCATAGTTCAAGGAAATGTTACTTTTTTGATTTGACTATACTTGTCTTACACTTTATTCTGCTATAAGCTTAAATCTGGAGAAATTATACTGAATTCAATAAATAGAAGGAGGAAAAACGATGAAAAAACTTACAGGGGCGTTCGCTTTTGTTGTCTTACTTTTCGCATTTAGTGCAAGTCCTGTCTTTGCACATACACATCTTGATACGTCTGATCCAGAGGAAGGCTCAACGGTAACAGATACGTTAGACGATATTACGCTATATTTTGAAACAGTGATTGAAGATAGTGCTGTGATGGAGCTTCATGCTGAGGACGGCACAGAAATCGCGCTTGATAATCTGACTGTCAATGAAGATGAGTTTTCTGCTGATGTCACGGAGCCTTTAGAAAATGGAACATATACCCTCAGCTGGGATATTATCGGTGTAGATGGTCATCCAATGGAAGACTCTATTTCATTCGAAGTGGACATAGAGGAATCTGCCGTTGAGGAAGAGGAAGACACCAATACTGCGGAAGATGAAGAGAATACAGCGGATACACCCGAAGAGCAGGCTGATGAAAATGAAGCAGCCGCAGAAAATAATGTGCAGGAAGAAGCTGCAGATGATACGAATTCCAATACCTTGCTAATTGCTGTGCTGGTTATTGCTATTGTCGCTGTCATCGCCATTGTACTACTAAAAAGGAAGAAATAATGTATGTTTTATGTAACCATTTTTACAGAAACGTTCTTATATCTTTGCCTTGCATTTTTAGCGGGAAGCTTTCTGATTCGACTGCTTCCTGCCACTTCTCATATCAGGGTTAACATATCTTCCAATCTGCAGCTTGCTGCAGTCTGGGGGATTGCTTTATTTGCATTTGTCCCTCTTATCCAGTTAATAACTCATATCGCAGGCCGTTCTACCTTAGGCTCCGCGTTTGAAGATGTTCTATTATCCTTTCGAATTGGAAATGCATGGCTATTCTTATTTATTATTTGTATTCTTTTCAGTGTTTATATTGCTTATATCAAAAATACAGACAGTAAACAGGCAGCTTGGGTCGGAATGGTGTTCACAGGCTTTGCGGCATTTGGAGTCGGCTGGGCAAGCCACGCAGGTTCTTTCGAGGGATTTCTTGGCGTCTTCACACATGGCGTACACATGCTGGCAGTCAGCGCGTGGATTGGAACGCTGTTGATGGCCTCGTGGTTTGTACCAAAGTCTATGGATTGGCAGCGTTTTGTCACCAGCTACCATCCCTTTGCACTTATCTGTTTTGTCATTGTTGTCTTAAGCGGTATTTTATTAGCCCAATTCACCGTGGATTTCAGACAGTATGATGAAGCCCTGCTCGTTTCTTACGGCCAAAGTTTATTCTTAAAACAATTATTTATCATTCCATTAGTCATATACGCTATCTTTAACGGGATTTGGATGAAACGGCGTTTACAGGCCGATGCAAGCCTTCAGGCAAGACCTTGGATACGTGTAGAGTTCTTTATTATTTTATTTATCCTGCTGCTGACAGGCATCATGAATGAGCAATCACCGCCGCTTTACATGGAAAGCCTTATCGAACATAGCGGTTACGCTCCTATTTTAAATATGTTTTATGATGGAACCATGGATGGCGCAGCAATTAGCTTAGCTTTAGACGGCTCTGTTTTCTTCTTTATTGCCTTAGCACTTGCTTGTATTGCCGGCAGTATCTATATTTTTAAAGCTAAAAAACACCCGGCGCTTTCTTGGCTGACCTCGCTGCTCTTTGTCGTCATGGGATACTTTGCTTTTATTCAAAGCATTGTAATCAACTGATTGTCTTTTATTAAACTGAAAAAAGTCTCAAAATGGATAGAAGTGCATTTTGCGACTTTTTTTGATGATAAAAATTTACCTAGATGCAGGTTCTTATTAAAAGTACTCTGACTGCTGATATATCCCTAACAAAAACGCATGTGTTCCAAATAGTATTCAGAACACATGCGTTATATTTACATTATCTCAGTATCGTAACTTTTACATCTTTTCTTCCCCAGCTGAGTGCTTGAGATTGATCCGATACGAATACATCAATTTTATTTCCATTGATTGCTCCGCCGGTATCACGTGCTACAGCTACACCATAGCCTTCCACCTCTACCACACTGCCAAGCGGAATAACGCTAGGGTCAACAGCGATTACTTTTGCACCTGGATTGTTCTTTAAATTAAATCCAGTTGTTGTAATGCCGGTACATCCGCTGCAATCAGCTGTATAAGCTGTTGATGAAACGGTAAATGTTTTACCTGAGCTTTCTTCCTTACTTGAACTCTCTTCTTTTTCTGCAGAATCTTCTTTCGGCTTAGAAGTCTCTTCCTTCGATTCTTCTTTCTTTTCAGGCTCTTCTTTTTCTGCAGGAGCCTCTTCTTCTTCCGGGTCATTTGTGATTGTTTTTGATGCTACACTTGTCTCTTTTTCTTGATGGACTTTAGTTTCTTCTTCCTCTGCTGCTTCCGCTTCTTTAGCTGCTTTTTCTTCTGCGGCTGCGAGCTTAGCCGCTTCCTCTTCTTTTGCTTTTTCTTCCGCCGCAGCAATTTCTGCTTGCGTATCCGCTTCTAAAGAGGCTAATTGGGAATCTGTGATTTCCAGTTCATCTACAAGCGCTTCTAGGTCTGCCTGCTTCGTTTCCAGTTCATCCTTTTGTGCATTGCTGTCAGCAAGTGCAACTTCTACGTTATCTTTTGCAGCGCTTTGCTCTTCTTTTAAGTCATTCAAAGCATTCATTTTTTCAGTTTCTTCTTTTTGCTTGTCTTCTAAAGAAGCAATATCTGTTTCCTGCTGTTCAATTAACTTCGCATCGGAATCTGCTATTTTATTCACTGCATTTGCGCGTGAAATAAAATCTTCAAAGCTCTGTGCGCCGAAGAGAACTTCCAGATAATTGATGTCTCCGCCGGATTGCTGAACAGATACCATCCGCTCTTGTAATAGTTCAAAACGTTCCTCTATCTTTTGTTCAAGCTCTTGCATTTCATCTTCTAAAACAACAATATCGTCTAATAAAGCATCAATCTGTTGATCTGTTTCATCAATCTCCTGCTGCTTTGCTTCTAATTCATTTTCAGTACTTGCGATCTCACTCTTTAACTGCTCCAGTTCTTCTAATACGGAAGCAATCTGTTGTTCAGAATCAGATAACTCTGTTTTAACATCTGAACGCTGATCGCGAATTTCTTCAAGATCATCAGCAGTTTCTGCTTGAACTGGTATAATACTTGAACTCATGAAACCAACTATCATTACTATCGCTAGCAAAAATGATTTCTTCAATTCTACTCCCCCTGTTCCTGCATCACTACTACATAGCTCTCTCTCTGTAAAAGGACATTGATCCTTTTGCTATTATGCAGCTTTGTGAATCATAGGATAAATTTAACACTATATAAATTCCTAATGAAGTGTAACATCTACAGATTGCAGAAAGGTTATAGAAATATTACAGTTTTGTATCGCCGGAAGCTGATTTTCACCTTAAAGCCTGTCATACGAATGCTTATGGGTGTAATATTACATTCTAATTACAATACAGAATATAAATGAATTTCCCATGGTGAATCCTGGTCTTCAAATGTTTCCTCCAACGATAATCCGATATCTTCCGCATTTTCAATCGGGACAGCAGACAGGATGTAATCTCCTCCCAGATCCTTCAGTGCGTCTGTATCAATAGCCAAGTCCTGAATCGGTTCATTTTTGTTTCTAGTATACATATAATCCTTTCCATGCTCGGCTACATACATGTACAGCCTTCCGCCCCATGTATCAAAATAGTGTTCTAATGTCGGACTCTTATCCAACTCTCCGGCAATTACTTCGCGAAAAAGATGCTTATAATCCAGCGGGAAGCTATTGTTATACGTATCCAACGTGTAGAAGCCATTAAATTGAGCGATGGTCGGATGTAATCCGATGCTGACCACGCGGTAATCACTCGGATCTTCTCCAATATAATCTTGAATCGATGTAAACAGGTCCTCTGAATAAAACTCTTTAAAGGTCGGTGTGTTTACTTCCCGGTACTTAAACTCTTCTGACTGCCCGAAAAGCAGTATACTCTGCCAGATAATCAGGACGGCAACAAGAACCTTCCCGACTTTTTTCAGCTGCCACAAAATAAGTAAGGCTAGTGCAAAGGCAATATACCAGATTGGCGGATCCATAAAATGAATCCGTGCAAAATTAAATGTATTCAAAACAGAAATGCTCTCTTTTAATGGCTGCCAGCCTTCCCAATACCAGAAAGCGTACCAGAAGGAGAGGGCTAAATTAATCAAAAACAGGGTGAAGAGCCATTTTGGCTGCCTGTTTTTAAATAAGGCAAGCAAGATAGCTATTAAAATAACCGGAATAATAATATAAGCCTGTACGGCCTCGTCATGGGTGTGCCCATATAAAAAATTCTCCCATGCTAATTCATAGCTTCGTTCAAAGGTATTTCCGCTTAACTCCAGCTCCTCCCGGTGAGAAGTAAAGCTGTCATCGAAAAACATGGAGGTAATCAATAAATAATCCTTCATCACAAAGATACCTGCCATGATGGCAATGGCAGCAAAAAAAGCACCATTCCATTTTTTATTGCGAATCCAGTCAATCAGCCACAGCAAGCCAATAACTGCTAAAAAGAAAACAAAGCTGAGGACAAAATTAGCAAAAAACGGAATCAGGCATAGCAGTATCCATGTATGCTTCGGCGCCTCTGTCCGGTATTTGCGAATCATTAAAAAGACATATAAAGCAAGCGGCATCCCTGCAATGGAAAGAACTCCCGAAGGCCAGTAAGGAAGCATCGCAAAAGCAAGCGAAACGCCTACCGTTATCCAAGGTGCTGTCTCTTTTTTCACAATAAAACGCGTTAATAATAAATACATGCCAAAAAACGCTGCAAAGCGCATAATAGTCTGGCTGATGGTATAGGCTGTGATTGGTTCAAACAGTACATAGAGCCAAAGCGCCGCATCAAAAGCAGACGGCAATGCACTTCTCGGCAATCCGTCAATCGCATACGGCAGCGGCACGTCTGTTAACGTGAAAATAGACCCGCTCTCTGCAAGTACTTTATACCAGACAATATTAGAGTCCATGTTGTCATGGACTCTAATATGTACATCTTCTCCATAAATCACATAAGGAGATAAGTAGGCAAGCAAAACAAGGCAGCCCACCCATATCCATTTATTGTGCATAAAATTGCTGAATGCTTTGAATGACATATGCTACATCCCCTTTACTTATTCCATAGTAAAGTGGTAATCGTATCAAACGTTCACTTTCTATCGTTGTATATCTGTCTTCTCCAGAGAAGACGCCGCATGCTTTTCCTGCGACAGATGAATGCAGCGGGACATAGTGCGTTGCTGTCATAATACCAAGCTGCTTTAAATAACGGATCAATTGACTCCGCACTTCTATATTTCTTGTTTTAATAAAGAATATGTGTCCATTGAAGGCTCTACCTTCTGGAATATAAGGAAGCTCTATCTTTCCTGCATCTGCAAGATCAGCCAATCCTTCTTTATACATTTGCCAGGTTCCGAGACGATTATCATTTATTTCCTTCGCATGCTCCAGCTGTACAGACAGATAAGCTGCATTCAGCTCGCTGAGCAGATACGAGGAACCAATGTCTCTCCAAGAATATTTATCCACTTCTCCACGGATAAACTGTGAACGGTCCGTCCCTTTCTCTTGAATCATCTCCGCACGCTCAACGAGAGAAGGATCATTAATATATAATGCCCCTCCCTCCCCGCAAACATAATTTTTGGTTTCATGAAAGCTGATCGTTCCCATGTGGCCAATCGTTCCCAATGCTTTTCCTTTATAAAAGCTCATTAATCCTTGTGCAGCATCTTCGACCACCCATAGGTTATGTTTCTCTGCAAGCTCCATAATCCGGTCCATATCACAGGATACGCCGGCGTAATGAACGACCACGATGACTTTTGTCTTTTCGGTAATTGCCGCTGCAATTTGTTCCGGGTCGACATTCATTGTCCTTGGTTCGACATCTGCAAAGACAATGTTCGCGCCTCGGAGGGCAAATGCATTTGCTGTCGAAACAAAGGTGTATGAAGGCATAATGACTTCATCTCCTTCTCCAACCTCTGTGAGCAGCGCAGTCATTTCCAGTGCCGCTGTGCAGGATGGAGTAAGCATGACTTTTTTCACGCCCATATTTTCTTCCATCCATTGCACACACTTTTTCCCGTAAGGGCCGTTTCCTGATAATTTCTTTCCTGCGATGGCATCTTTGATTGCTGTATTTTCTTTTCCTATATAACATGGTACATTGAATGGTATCATGGTATCACCTCATTATCAGAATACCTGCTACTACAAAAGCAAAGCCGATGATTTTCTGTGTACTGATTGGTTCTCCAAATAAAAAAACCGAGAATATAAAAACAAGAATAAAAGAAAGACTCATAAATGGATAGGCATAGCTGATATCAAATTTAGTCATCGCAGCCATCCAGCTTAATGCCGCTAAGAAAGCAGCAATAAAACCGGAGAGTATCCAGGGGTTCCAGACAAGCTGAAATAAAAATAGAAATTTATCAAAGAGCCCATCCGGCAATTCCCCTTGCCGATCCATTGTCCACTTAATAATTAATTGTCCATAAACGGTAAACAAAACGGTTCCAGCAATATAAAAATAACCCAAACCTCTCTCCCCCTGACATTCCTTTGTATACTTCTACCGCGATACAAAATAAATGGATATGTGTTTAATAGTATCTGTTTAATAGAAGGAACCGTTCACCTTATGATAAATATCCTTCCCAGCCCGCAACCGGAATCCTAAGCCGATGAAAACATTTAATGACGCCGGATTGCTGGGTGAAATCGATGTAACCAGTTGCTCCCTGCCAGTACGCTCAAATTGCTCTTTGACGCATGCAGCTGTAAAAGGTTTAGCAAATCCCTGTCCGCGAATGTCCTTATGCATTGCTAAAAGCAATACATTTTCTTCCTGATAAGCAAAGAATCCTTTCACACGGCCATCCTGCTTATAAGCAAGAATCAGCTCCTGATCAATCAAGTCCTTTACCCAATTTCGGTAGCGGAGATCGGCCATTTCATTCGGAACATGAAAATCACGGTGATACCTACCGCCTTGAAATGCTTCTTCGGCAATCGTTAAAATGTCAGCTGCATCATAATTTTCATGGAAGGTAACATCTCCAGCTTCTTCTTCTAAAAATTTATTGCGGTAACAATAGGGCTCCATTAATGTATCTGCATAATAAAAACCATATTTGTGAAGCAATGCCTTATCAGCCAGCGGATCTACTTTAACGGTAAAATGCCCCTCGACATCTGCTGCAGCCTGCAGCGCAGCTTCACTATATTCGGTTAATTGAAAGGTATCAAGCGGGAAATTCCGGCTGTCCCAAGGCGTCGGCTTTAAATATTCACTCATTTTCCTCTTCCTCCCTGTTTCACTTCTAACGTTTCATTTTTTTGGATTTCCCCTTTTATGTCCTTAATTAAATAAATAGGACGGTTCTTCGCTTCGTTGAAAATTTTCCCAAGGTAGAGACCAATAATTCCAAGCTGGAAGAATAGTAAACCGCCAATAAAAAAGATGGACACCATCACACTGGTCCAGCCTTGAACAGGCTCATCCAAAAAGAAATAGCGGGAAAATAAATACAGCGCATAGATAAACGAAGCGAATGCCATCAGAAAGCCTACACCAATCGAAAGCCGGAGCGGTTTATTCGATTGGGAGACAATCGCATCTGTTGCTAAAGCGAATAATTTTTTCAATTGATAGGAGGACTTTCCTTCTTTTCTGGCATCATGCTGTACTTCTATTTTTGTCTGCTGATATCCCATCCATTGAATAAAGAAAGGAAAATAACGATTTTGCTCGCGCAGTTTACGAAAGCTCTCCACTACTTTTTTTCGGGATATACTGAAATTGGCGATTGTTGCATCTGTCTTCTTCCCGGTAAAATAATCATAGACTTTATAGAAGGCTTTTGATGTGAGTTTTTTTACATTCTTATCCTGCCTTTGCATGCGCTGTGCAAAGACAACATCATAGCCGTCCTGGGCCCGTTCGTACAGCGAAGCAATTTCTTCCGGGCGGTCCTGCAAATCACAATCCATCACAACCACCCAGTCTCCTGAGGTAAAGTCAAGACCTGCCGTGATGGCATGATGCTGTCCAAAATTACGGGACAAATTAATTCCTTTTATTTTTTTATCTTTCTGATGAAGCTTAAGCATTGTTTCCCAGGCATGGTCCGGGCTCGCATCATTTACCATAATGATTTCATAATCTGCCGGAATGGACTGGATAGTTTGAATAATGCGTTCTGCGAGCTCGACAAGGCAGCGTTCACAGCCATAGACCGGGACAACAACTGAAATCAAATCGGTACGTTTGTTTTCCATTTTGCTACATACCATTCCACGGTTTTTCTCAGTCCATCCTCTAAATCAACTTGCGGCTGCCAGCCTAGTTCCCTTTGAATTTTACTTGCATCGATGGCGTATCTCTTATCATGTCCTTTTCGATCCGTCACAAAGGTAATCAAATCAGAAAAATGCGCTAAACGATACTTTTGCAGTAAATCTGGTCTTTGCTCGTCTAATAAATAACAAACGGCATTGGTGATGGTGATATTTTCCTGTTCATTATTTCCGCCGACATTATAGGTTTCCATCGTTTTACCCTGATGATAAACCATATCGATTGCTCGGCAGTGGTCCTCAACAAACAGCCAGTCACGGATATTCTTCCCATCCCCGTAAATCGGTATCGGCTCATTTGCCAAAGCCTGCCGGATAATCGTAGGCAGAAGCTTCTCATCATGCTGTCTTGGTCCATAATTATTCGAGCAGGAGGAAATAATCACATTCATCCCATACGTATGACCAAAGCTTTTTACTAAAAAGTTCGCTCCAGCTTTCGATGCGCTGTATGGATTTCTTGGGTCATATGGCGTGTCCTCTGTAAATTTTCCAGATTCACCTAATGAGCCATAAATTTCATCCGTGGATATGTGATGAAATCTGCGCTCACCAAGCTCTCCTTTTTCCTCCCAATCTGCTCTCGCCGCCTGCAAAAGATTCAACGTACCAACGACATTTGTATCGATGAACGGGCTCGCATCATGAATCGAACGGTCTACATGGGATTCTGCAGCAAAATGAATAACCCCTTCAATATCATACTCTTTGAAAATCGCTGCTACGGTTTTCATATCTGCAATATCGCCATGAATAAATTGATAATTCCCGTTATTCTCGACTTCAGTTAAATTAGCTAAAGAGCCGGCATAGGTTAGCTTATCTACATTAATCAATTGCTGATCAGGATATTTCTGCTGGTAATAGTGGATGAAGTTGGAGCCGATAAAGCCAGCTCCGCCAGTAATTAAGATAGCCCTACTCATTTTCAACCAGTCCTAACATCGGATGATGGTCGATGGTATCCCAGTATTGCTGGCTATGCTTGCGATTGGCAATTTCTATTAAATATTGCCCATAATCGGTTTTTTCCATCGACTTTCCTTTTTCATATAATACATCTCTTGATATATATCCCAGATAGAAAGCAATCTCTTCCAGGCAGGCAATTTTAAATCCTTGGCGCTGCTGGGTCGTTTTGATAAATTCCGCTGCATCAAACAACGACTCCTGGGTGCCTGTATCCATCCACGCAAAGCCTCTGCCTAACAGCTCTACATGAAGCTGATTCCATTTTAAATATTCTTTATTTAAGTCGGTAATTTCTAATTCCCCTCGTTCTGAAGGTTTGAGCTTTTTAGCAATCTTCACTGCTCTGGAATCATATATATACAGCCCTGTTACGGCAAAGTCTGATTTTGGATCATCTGGTTTTTCCTCAATCGAAATTGCTTTTTGATGATGATCAAATTCAACCACACCAAAGCGCTCGGGGTCTTTAACCCGATATCCAAATACAGTCGCATGCTGATGGTTCTTTATCGCATTCCGCAATAAGGTGGTAAACCCTTGGCCATAGAAAATATTATCCGCAAGAATCAGCGTAACATTATCCTTTCCGATGAATTCTTCAGCAAGAATAAAGGCTTCAGGAATTCCTTTTGGTTCAGCCTGTTCTTTATAGACAATTTGAATACCTAATGCCGATCCGTCTCCCAGTAATGTCTCGAAACGAGCAATATCTTCTGGTGTACTAATAATCATCACTTCTTTAATACCACCCAGCATCAAGACAGATAGCGGATAATAAATCATCGGCTTGTCATAAACAGGCAGCAGGTGCTTATTCATACTATCTGTACTCGGAGACAGACGTGTTCCACTTCCTCCAGCCAGAATAATTCCTTTCATGATACACACCCTCCATCAAAATATATTTTTATTGTTTTTAAAACATAGGTCTTGTTATTATCTACATTATTCCTTTAAAGACCGTTTTGTAAACTTACATTCTTGTTTCAAATTTATTTCGTGAATAGAAAAGCTGTTGCAGATTTACCATGAAATTGCCACAATTGTATAGAAACAGGAAATGATGCGGATTTATTTTATCGCAGGTGCCTGTTTTTAATATAATAAACCATCTCTATGTTTGCTAAAAATGTGTATGCGAATAATTTAAAACGCACTATTACAAACAGAAATCTGTTAGAGTAATAGCTAAAATAGAAATAGATTAAGTAAGGAAGATTTTAAATGAACAGACAGCAATTAGAGAAAAACATATACAAATATGCCTCTGAGTTACTTACGGAGAAAGGTTATGTCAGTCCAATCGATGTTTTGATGAAAATGGAGAAATTATCAAAGAAGCAAGCTGAGGATTGGCACTTTAAACGGACTTCCGTTTCCGCCACAATCGAAACAAAGTATTTTCCTGATGCGTTGCGCCTAACTGTTACATTGATAATACGCCCTTCCACTTCCCGACTTTTGGCAAAACGGACAAGCCCGAGTTTGGGCAGTTTGATATGTTTATCCAATACAGCAATATTTCCATTGACATGTTTGGTTGTATACGATTGAATAAGGTTCTTCTTTGATTTAAAACGAGGAGCCTTGTTCTGTTTCTTGTAATAACGTGTATAGGAATCATTCACGTTTTCAACAGCTTTTTGAAGGGCAATACTATCGACTTCTTTGAGGAAGGGATAGGTTTTCTTCAATTCTGGAACCGCTTTGATTGCCTTATTTTTATTGAAAAATTCGCTCTTCCAATTATTTTGAAGAAGCTGTCCGTTTTGTACCATTTCATTCACCGTATGCCAATAGTGGTCTTTTTCTTTTTGTTTTCCTGTAAAATAGTTGTAGACAAAGCGGGAGCAGCCGATTGTGATATGCTCCCAATACAGTGGACAGAGAAATAATAAAAATTCTCTACTACTGTATTGGGGGCATTTTCTATGTCTAAAAGGAGAAGTAAACATACTTTAAATGAAAGGATAGAGGCAGTATTACGTGTGATGGAGGGGAGCGTGTCTGTAAGCAGGATTGCTAAAGAATACGCTGTCGACCGAACGACGATTAACGTATGGGTTCGCAAGTACAAAGAAAATGGGGGCGATGGTTTAAAGGATTTGAGGACATGGAAGGGATATTCCAGCGAGCTGAAAAGGGAAGCTGTTGAATTTTATTTAAATGGAGAAGGCAGTTTGAGAACGACTTGTGAAAAGTTCAATATTTCATCTCATTCGGTTTTACGTCAATGGATAAATCAGTATACTAGTGGGAAAGAGATAAAATCTACTAGTAAAGGAAGAGGAACCGTGACTAAAGGGCGTAAAACCAACTTTCAAGAGCGTATCGAAATTGTACAATATACGATTGCCAACGACCGCGACTATCATAAGGCAGCTGAAAAGTATAACGTTTCTTATCAACAAGTATATAGCTGGGTACGCAAGTATGAAAAAGATGGGGAACAAGGCCTTCAGGATCGTCGTGGAAAGTCCCTGGAGTCAAAGCCTACACTTACAGAAGAGGAAGAATTACAGCTTCGTATTAAAGAGCTGGAACACCGTAATCAGTATTTAGAGGCGGAGAATGGCTTATTAAAAAAGTTGAAGGAAATCGAAAGGGGGATGGGACCGCGCGACTAGGAACACATTTAGCTAAATTCCAAGCAATTCATGATTACCAACAGGAGACAGACACTCCGATTCTATTACTCTGTGAAATCTTAGTTGTATCACGCTCCGGATACTATAAATGGTTGAACTATGACCCAACAGAATCCGAAAAAGAAAATGAATGGCTCATGAAAGTAGTGAAAGAAGAATTTAAAAAGTATCACGGTAACTTTGGTTATCGTCGAATAACCATGGTGATCAACCGCAAATATAAGAAGCAGTATAACGAGAAAAGAATTCGACGCTTAATGGATCAAATGGGCCTAAAATCGCATATTCGCCGGTCGAATGGTTATTCAACGAAGACAAGTCACGAAAATATTGAAGAAAATATTTTAAACCGAGAATTTACCGCAGAGAAGCCGAATGAGAAGTGGGTAACGGATATTACGCACATGCATTATGGTTTTGGTAGTAAAGCTTATTTAAGTGCCATTAAGGACCTTTATGACGGCTCAATCATTGCTTACCAGGTTGGACGCTATAATGACAACCCTCTAGTTATGGATACCATCAAAGCGGCTATACAAGCAAATCCTGACACAACTCCATTGATTCATAGTGATCGAGGTTCGCAGTATACATCAAAGGAGTATCGTTATATTACTACAGAAGCTGGCATGACGCGCAGTATGTCTCGTGTCGGTAACTGTATTGACAATGCTCCGATTGAGAGCTTTTTCGGTCACTTTAAATGTGAATGTTACAACCTAAAGCAGTATAAGTCGTTTGAGGAGCTAAAGGAAGATATTGACGAATATATAACGTTTTATAATGAAGAACGATATCAAGCAAAATTAAACAGCCTAGCACCGTTAGAATTCCGGCACCAGGCTGTCGCATAGATTTTTTGTTTTTTCACTGTCTACTTGACAGGGCGCAGTTCAATTGTCTTATGGATGAAGGTGATTTGTTTTTTGTTCGGATAGATACGAAAACGAAATGCTTTTTTTACTTTCATGGCTTCTTACCTCCTCCTGTCTATTATATCAGAAGAAGGATATTTTTGGAACGTTTGTTCGATTCGATGTTGAACAATTGAGACACTCTAAAGCAAGCTTTTGTGCATAGGAAATTCACCTCCCCCTTACCTCTACGCGCTTGAAGAGGGAGTTTTCCCTCCTTTTTTTGATAAATAAAAGGCATGACGCTCATCTCTTAAAGAGCAACATACCTTTTATTCAACATCTATCTATGCTTCCCTCTTGTATTTCTTATCCGCAGCTGACTGCAAAGTTGATTTTTTCTCTGTTATTCCATACCAATAAGCTGCACCAATGAAAACTGCCCCGCCGACAAGATTTCCAAGGGATACCGGAATCAAGTTAGCAGCAAGACCTGCAAAAGTAATTGTTTCCGGATGCGGGATCATTAAAGCAGTTGACAGCACAGTCATATTTGCCACACTATGCTCAAAGCCAGATGTGATAAAAGCGAATAAACACCAGAAAATCATGATGAGCTTTGCTGTTTCATCCTTTAATTTAACAGAGCACCAGACGGCCAGACAGACCAGAATATTACAGAGAATCCCGCGAACAAACAGCTCCATAAATGGTCCGCTCATCTTGGCGCTTGCAGAGGAAATAATGAAATCTGCCGTTCCTCCCGTAGCCAATCCCGAATAAAAGAATAATCCAGCTACAACAATAGACCCGGCAAAGTTGCCAAAATAACTGAATACCCATATCCGCAGCACATCTAAAACCCTTGTTTTCTTTGTTAAAAAGCCAATTGTCATTATCATATTATTTCCCGTAAACAAGTCAGATCCGGCCATAATGACCAGACTCAAAGCAATCCCAAAGGAAACACCCATGACAATCGATGTTCCGGCAAACTCTGTCGGAGCAAGCATCCCGCCGATAGTAAAAATTAAAATAATTCCTAGACCGACAAAAAATCCTGCCAGCATCGTCATGATGAGATATTTGCTTTTACTATGATTCAATTGTTTTACCTTGGAAACAGCTGTGTTACTGAAAGTGGTTATGGTCTCCATCATTTTTTGTTCCTCCTCTTTGCATCCCATTCTATCGCATTCTCAGTCCTACTTCTATCCTGTTTTTCCAGCTTCTCTTTCAACTCTTTGGTAAGTACCAGGCCGGCGTCAGATGTTGAAAGTGCCACTGTCAATTTTTCCTGACTGAGTCCTGCTAAAGCAATAAAATTAGATAGCTCATTTTGACTTGTATCATGGACCCACTGGTTATCTGCCGCACATCGGCAAACATACGCGTTGACTGCTTGATTATCCGTTGCCGCAAAAATGAGATGTGCATTTTTTATGTCTTGTGCTTCAAATTTTTTCTGCTTCCAGACCACATCATGCATTTTAAATAGCTCCTCCCGTATCCCCGGACTGATTACGGTGATTTTGGCTCCTGTTCCTGCCAGTTCTTTTGCCTTACGCAGAGCTGTCTCCCCGCCCCCGATAATTGCCACCCTTTTTCTGTCGAGGTTCATCATCACCGGATACATCTTCTCCATCACACGCTTCCTCCATTCGCTTGATTAACGTTTTTTTCATCAGCTCATCAAATTCTAATTTTGGGCAAATAACAAAAGTATCCTTTGAAGAGAAAACAATCTGTTCTATTTTTTCAAGCTGCAGACCAGTAAATAACAAATATGGCATCACATAAACTTTTTTATATCGATAAGGAAGAAATTCCAATGTTTCTTCCAGGCTGGGTTTCCCCAGCTGCAGGAATGCTGTATACACCGGAATATCCAATTTCTGCTCAACGCTCTTTCCAATCTGCTGCAGCTCTTGAATAGGCCTGAGATGACTGCTCCCGCCGCCAACAAGCATAATTGCTGTATCCTTTTCATTTTTTTCAGCTCCGATACGTTTCACCACAAGATCAACCATATATGGATGCGTTCCAAACGGCTCCGAGATTTCAAACGAAATAAAGGGATATTTCCTTTGAACCGCACGCAGCTCCTCCGGAATATCCAATTGGTGTTGAATTGCTGAAAAAAGAAGAACAGGCACAATCAAAAACCGCTTTGCCCCATCAGCAATTAACTTTTTCATTGTCTCTGCAATGGTCGGAGCGATTAATTCCAAAAAAGCTATTTCCTGGTTTGGAGAAGCAACCTCCTCCTTCACAGATTCAATAAATCTCTTAAACTGAGCTTCTCCTTCTTCACAACGGCTTCCATGACCAATATAAACCACTGCATCAAACATGTGTATCCCTCCCATTTATTCGATTTATTTTTGGCTGTATCCGCTTCTCCAGTTTTATAGAATCTTTGTTACATCATGTATTCTAATATTCTCACATTTATCAACCTGCTTTTTAGCAGCGATTACACGTCCCGCCAAGATCATTTCGCTTATTCCTTACATTCTTTATACATTATTAAATCTGTAAAATTATTTGTGAATAAATTCACAAATGTAGTTAAAAAAAGATACCTTCCAGTTTTTCTTTCCAGAGAATAACTCCCTCACTGTTAGTGTAGCACATTCTATTTTTGAATTGCGTTGATTTTTTGAACAGTTTGTGTCTGGTTTAGTAATGTTGGGTGAATCAGCGGAAAATGCCAGCTGCCAAACAAGCAAGATGCTTCATTCTGATTTCCGGGACACAGATATGTTTAACATCGTGTTTCATATATTCGGCAGGAAAGAAGCATTTCTTCCCTGTCGAAATACAATGCAAATCATCTATTTGCGGATAATAAATACATTCTCATACAGGAACATTTAAGGCCAAAACCCCAGCCATTTCCACCACGTAAAAGCAACAAGAAGCGTTATGAGCGTGCTGGCAAGCGTGGATAATAAACCAGGCAGGTAAAAGTCCTGTTGATTTATCATTCCGGTTCCGTGAACGACAACGTTGGGCATCGTTTCTACAATTAACACATATCCGAATAAAATGGTTAGTGCAGAAGTAAAAGCAATCACTACCGGATCAAGATTTGCCTGAAACGACAGACTGATAAGCACAGGAAGTAATGTAACTACCGCTGTTGATACATTCGTAACCCCTAAATGGTAAAGCTGCGATATTAAAATAACGATAAGTATCGCGAGCCATGGATTCGCAAATATATTTACGATTTGTTCCGAGGTAATCAGCACCTCCAGGATTTCAATGGCTCCGGATTCAATTAAGGCGAAACCTAAAGAGAGCGTTGCTCCAATTAATAGAACTAAATCAAAATTGACACCGACCAGCTTCCGCCATTCTACAAAACCTATTTTAGGCATTGCCATTAAAACGACCGCCATTAAAGCCGGGACGGTGGGGTGATAGCCATGGAGCGGCTCTGTCATCCAGAGAATAACTGTTACCAACAGGATAATCATACATTTCAGTTCTGCACCGTTTATCCTCCCTAATTCTTTCTTTTTCTGTTTCATTTCGTTCGATAAGGTTTCAAAAGAAAAATTTTCAGGCGGGTAGCATTTCCAAACAATATACGGAATAACGATAATTAATAAAGTCCATATTGGAAAAGCATATAACAGCCAGTCTAAATACGATAGGGTGCGCCCTGTATATAATTGTAAAATTTCGATGGTCAAAATATTCCCGATAGCTGCTGTTAAAATGGCTGTCCCGCTGACATTCCCTGCATAAGCTGTTCCTACCAGCATCAGCTTGCTAAAGTTGCTCCCCTTTTTCGCACCTACGGATTTCAAAATAGACAGAACAACTGGAACCATCAGCGAGGCGCGCACTGCAGTTGCAGGTATAAAAAAAGCCTGGATTTGCATAAGTAAAAACAAGCCCATAAAAATCCCTTTAGCTGAAGCTCCCCACTTAGCCAGCAATATGTAAGTAATCCTGTCCATCAAAGAAGTTTCGTTTACTCCTTTGGCAATCATCATGCCAGCCACAATTAAAAATACCGCCGGAGACCCGAAGCCGCTTAAGACAACATCAATGGAGACAGCGTGTAAAAATAGTAATAATACCATGGTAAGAACAGATGTCATTCCAAGCGGAAGGGACTCAAAAGCCCATAACAAAATTCCATACACCATGATGCTGATTGTAGCTTTTGCAGACCAGGGAATCTCTGCCGGCAAAAAAATCAATAAGCCGATAAAAATAATCGTAGATATCAAAAACGTTATAATTTTTCCATTTACATGGATTCGACCTCTTGGTTGGTTCGTTTTTTTCCTGAATAACATAAGAGCAGCCTTCTTTTTATCATTTTAATTTTTCCTATCTCAATGAGCTAAAAACTATTTTAACAGGAAATCCATACCATAACAGTACGGATTTCCAATTTACTAGTCAAGATGAGGCACTGATATCTTCATGTGTCACAGCTTGCCGAGGGTCAGACTTATTAATAAACTTTTGAATACCTATTAATGCAATTGTAAGAATAATCCCAATCACATCTGTCTGAATCCCGGAAAGCATAAACATAATTGCTGCACCTAAAAGAATGATTCGGCTATACCAGCTGGCCGTTTTTCCAAAAAACCATCCCTGAACAGCAGCAGATAATAAATATACTCCTATCAATGCTGTAATAACCGCCAGGATAATGGAGCCGGTTGTCCCGCTTTCCAGCAATAATTCTGGGCTGAAGAAAAACATAAACGGCACAATAAAGGCAGCAAGTCCAATTTTAAATGCTTCTACACTTGTTTTCATAGGATCTGTCCCTGATATACCAGCCGCTGCAAATGCTGCCAGCGCAACTGGCGGTGTAATGGCAGAAATAACAGCATAATAGAAGACAAACATATGTGCAATAATCGGTTCTATTCCTAGATTCACTAATCCCGGGGCAATTACAGAAGCGGCGACAGCATAAGCCGCTGTTGTCGGCATCCCCATGCCTAGAATAATAGAAATGGCCATGGCAAAAATTAAAGCGATAAGAAGATTATTATCTGCTATCGTAAGCAGCATCGAACTAAATCGCTGACCAACCCCCGTTAACGCGATGACACCCACAATAATCCCGGCTGTAGCTACAATGGCAATCAGTTGAATGGCATTTTTCATGCCTAATTCTAGTGCTTCTAAGATCTTCATCAGACCCATTCTATTTTCTTTACTAAATAGACTTAAAATAAAACAAGCCACGATTCCAACAGTACCTGCAAAGATTACAGAAAATCCATTTACTAACAGATAGATTAATAAAACTACTGGCGTAAATAGATAGAATTTCTTCATTAATTTTTTTAAGTTAGGCAGCCGGTCCCGAGATAAACCAACCATTCCACTTTTCACAGCCTGGAAATCTACCATAAAATAAACGGACACAAAATATAAAATCGCTGGAATGGTTGCCGCTATAATAATACTTGAGTAAGGCATTCCAGTAATTTCCGCCATCAAAAATGCGCCAGCTCCCATAATCGGCGGCAGCAGCTGACCCCCTGAGGAGGCAGTTGCTTCTGTTGCTGCGGCAAACATGGGGCGGTATCCAGTCTTTCTCATCAGAGGTATTGTCAAAGATCCAGTCGCAACAACATTACCTGCTGAAGTTCCGTTTATCATCCCCATGAGGCCCGAAGAAACCACAGCAACCTTTGCCGGCCCGCCTCTGAGTCCGCCTGCTATCCTGAAGGCTACATCAATAAAATACTGGCCGACACCAGACATTTGCAAGAATGCGCCAAAGATGATAAAAAGAATAATATATTTGGAGGAGACATCTGTCGTTACCCCAAATACCCCATCTAAACCATATACATATGTTGCGAACCTCTCCAATGAATAACCATTATGATTTAAAATCCCTGGCAAATACGGTCCTGCAAAAGAATACAGAATAAACACAAACGCCAATATAGGTAAAATCCAGCCGCTCGCCCGACGAGTTATTTCTAAAACTAACAATAAACCAAGAGCTGCAACAATAAAGTCCATCGTAGTAGGCGCTACTCCAAACCGAAAGACAAGCTGACTCAAATTGATATAAATATATAAAGCAACGAAAATAGCAACTGCAATAAGCAGCCAATCTATAATAGACACTTTATTTGACTTTGTCTTCCAGCCTTTGTAAAGCATTAAGGCAAGTACTGTGCCAAAAGCCAGATGCGTACTTCGGAATACCCAAGGGTCAATTGGATTAAAATTAAGTATATACAAATGATAGAGTGCTCCAATAACAGCAATAGCTAAAAACAGGTAGCGTACAAATCCAGATAGATTTCGTATCTGCTCTGAAGTTTCTATCTCATCTTCTCCAAGCGTGGTATCTATTTTTTTATTTTCGTTTTCCTCTTTTTTTTCTACCTGCTTTTCACCTTCTTTATTCCAATTTTTTTGTTTTTTCTCTTTTGACATATATTGCCCTCCTTGTTAACACGCCGAAATGATAATATTGAAACTTTATGATAGCTTTTTATTCAAATGGATATTATCTATTGAGCAGGGATATAGGTGGGACTTGGAGGCCCAACCATCCCTTCATGTATATGAAGTACCCTTCTCCCGCTGTTTTATTTAAGCGAATTAACCCTTCCGATAAAACGCTTTCATCCAATTCATCATTGTTTTAAACCTTATTACAATAAAAGCGTGTTTAAGATTTGCTATAACAAAGGCTAGTTATCATTGTGTCAATAAATAAAATTCATATTTTCCTTTTCCTCGCCCGCATTTATTCCCACTCGGGCGGATAAACAGCTTCTGGAAGTTCAATACCAATCTCCTCATAATAGCGAATTGCTCCAGGATGCATCGGATACTCTTCATTTCTCAGAATTGTTTCCGGATCTTCAGATTCTTGAGCTGATGCGTGGGTAGAAATCATTTGATCAATATTCTCATGATATGCTTTCACCAAATCATAGACAAATTCCTCATTCGCATCTTTTTGAACAACACCAAAATTAAACTGAGCTATGGTCTCCTCATCACTATCCAAGGAATCATACGTACCGGCCGGAATGACAAAATCCTCGAAATAAGGCAGTGCTTCTTTTACTGTTTCACGTTCTTCCCCATCGATACCATAAATGTTAATATCCATCTGTGTTTCTACCTCTGTTACCGCAGCAATTGGCATTCCTGCTGAAAAACCAATATGATCTAACTGCCCGTCAAGCATTTGAGATGCTAAATCACTTGCTCCTGCTGCAACCTGTTCACCTGTTTCAATACCAAGCGCATCATAAATCAATGGATTATATGTGCCCGGTGTACCGCCGGAAGGGCCTATACCAACCCGCTCTCCTTCATGTTCTGTAATGCTTGTGACGTCAGAATCTGCGCTGGACCACCAATGGAACGGTGTATCATACATTGGGAAGATAACACGAATATCATCATATTCTTTTTCAGCCCAATCCCCCTCATTATAATATCCTTCAAACAATGGTCCGGTTGTAACCATGCCAAGTTGAACATCGTCCACATCCAAAAGTTGAATATTGTGTACTGGTCCGCCTGTTACTTCTACATTTGACGTAACATCCAGATGATTTTCCAGCAATGTAGCTAAGCCGCCTCCCCAAATGTAATAGGTTCCGCCTTGTGAAGCTGTCCCAATAGTTACCGTAGATGGATAATCTTTTTCTTCAAACTCTCCATTATCTTCTCCACTTGCTTCTTCATCCCCACATGCCGCTAAAAATATAAGTCCTAATATAAATGCGAATAGATATAGCTTTTTTAAACCTTTCATAAGAAATCCCCCTTATATTTTTAAATATTCTGTCAAAAAAACTCAAAAATCTGGCTGTCGTACTTCTTCATTATCAGCTAACTCCAAGGTACTACGAAATAAATTTTCCAACTTAATTTTATTCCGCTTTGAAATCCAGTTCTAGAAAATCTAAGGATCAGATGGCGGTCTCTAAGAAGGCGTCCTTTACTTAAACTGCATGTTCAAAAAACTGCCCGCAGGTAATAGGTCTTTTTGATTAACTTCTTCAAACATTTCGACATTCTTCATCATGCAAATGGTATTCTATTAACTTCCCCCTTTATTCATACCTAAAATAGAATTGATGATATAAAGTGCTTACATTATTATAGGAAATATTTTCGGGATATTGTAGAACTGGATACAATTAATTGTAGAGCATAATAACTATTTTGTAAACTATTTTTAGAATTATTTGTTTTTATTAACTTAACTTGAAAATCTTATTATAGCACCGTTTGATATGCCTTCATCCTTTCATGAAATTAAAATCAATTTCTTTTACATATCAATTCATGGACCATTTCAATCATTCGGTTATATAATTCGAAATCTCTATTAAATTATTATCCGGATCTCGAATGTAAGAAGAAGTTATCGCTCCTAAAGCTCCTGTTCTTTTTACCGGACCTTCTTCAACTATCACTTCATAACTCTTCAAATGCTCTATCACATCTGAAATCGGCACATCGGTGATAAAACATAAATCAGCCGAGCCAGGCATAGGGTTTTTGCTTTTGGTTCAAATTCTTTACCAGCTTCATGCAGATTTATTTTCTGTCCCCCAAAACGCAGTGCTTTTCTTCCCTCTCCAAATGTAATAACTTCCATTCCTAGAACCTGGCTGTAAAATGCACAGGTTTTATCCATATTCTTTACAGTCAGCACTAAATGATCTAATTTAGAAATTTTCATTGCATCCTTCTTTTTTTCTATTTAAATACATGCTTCAAAAGCAGCTAAAGATTTCCTGGCCAATTAAACCGACTAACGCCAAATCATTCGGCACTGCTTTTAAATGCAGCTTGTGATTCCTTATACCAATCCCTTCCCTCTGCATCATTAATAACCATACAAGGGAAATCTTCTACTTCTAATTTCCGGATTGCTTCCGTACCTAAGTCTTCATATGCTACTAATTCAACAGCTCGGATGCGCTTGGCTAATAAAGCTCCTGATCCGCCTATTGCGGCAAAGTAAACAGCCTGTTTAGCAGAAATGGCATCTATCACTTCCTGACTGCGGTAACCCTTTCCAACCATTCCTTTTAATCCTTTTTCAAGCAAAAATGGTGTATACTTATCCATCCTGCTGCTGGTTGTCGGTCCGGCCGCCCCAATAACTTCTCCCTCTCGTGCCGGAGTCGGGCCAACATAGTAAATAACCTGATTGGTTAAATCTACAGGAAGTTTTTCTCCCTTCTCCAATTGCTCTGCCATCCGTTTATGTGCAGCATCTCTCGCAGTAAAAATGGTGCCGGTCAGCAATACCTGATCGCCGGCCTGCAGTGATTGGATGATTGTTTCATCTTGAAATGGCACATATATTTTTTTCGGAACCATACGCTCCCTCCTAAGTAAAAATAACGAATCAGATAACCAAATGCTTATGTCTGCTTGCATGACAATTTAAATTAACAGCGACTGGCAAAGCAGCAATATGGCAGGGGGCTGTTTCAATCTTTACATCTAATGTCGTTGTATTGCCGCCTAACCCCTGAGGTCCAATTCCTAATGCATTAATCGATTGAATTAATTCTTCTTCCAATTGAGCAATTTCTCTCTCCCTATGCCGTTCTCCAACTGGTTTAAATAAAGACTTTTTAGCCAGATACGCACAGCTTTCAAAATTTCCGCCGATGCCAATCCCTACCACTAAAGGCGGGCAAGCATTCGGCCCGGCATGCTTTACCGTATCCAGGATAAAGTTTTTTACTCCCTCCAGCCCATCACTTGGTGTAAGCATTTTAAGTGCACTCATATTTTCTGCTCCGCCGCCTTTCGCAGTCATTTGAATTTCTAATTTGTCTCCTTCTGTTAATTCAATATGAATCACAGCAGGTGTATTGTCTCCCGTATTTTTTCTGCTTAAAGGGTCATCCACAATCGAATATCGCAAGTCCCCCTCTTCATACCCTTGTTTAACCCCTTCATTAATTGCCTGATATAAGCTGCCGCCTGCAATATGACAATCCTGTCCAAGCTTTACAATAAATACGGAAACGCCCGTGTCCTGACACATTGGAACCCGATTTTCACTGGCAATATTGGCATTTTCAATTAATTGTGTCAGTACACCTTTACCTATATCTGAGGATTCTGTTTGAACTGCTTGCTCAAACGCCTGGATAACATCCTGCCCTAAATCATAATTCGCTTCCTGACAGAGCTCTTTTACACGATCAACAATCTCTTGGTAATGAATTTGTCTCAAGAGCAAGCCACTCCTTTTTATTTTCAATCCGGTTTCGCATCATTTCGCTGTCCTTTTTAATGGATTTATTTCACTTTTGCGAATTCAAATAGAGGCTCTATCGATTCAGCATTCTCTAATTGTAATAGGTTAGTGGATAGAACATGCTGCTCGTTCTCTGTTAAATCCGTTGTCAGGGACCGAAACTTCTCTAGAATCTCATCTACAGATAACTTATTCTCCGGATCTCCTTTTGGAAAGTCGATTTCCTTTTGAACCCGTTCTCCAGAGGTTAAATTCACTTCTGCGATGGCTCCCCATTTTCCGGGATAATGGTTTTGAATATCCTCATCTACGCTTACCTCGATACGCTGCATCAGAGCACGAACCGTTTTATCCCAAAGGGCGTCTTCATTAAACGTATCAACACTTCCCTTGCCTTTCAGCAAACTTACAGCTGTACAGAATTGCATGCTGAATTTAGAAGCATATATCGTATCTGGTTCAGGATTATCTGTAATATCGATGGCTACCTGATATGTTTTGACACGGATACTCTCCACATCCTCCAAACGAATATGCCGTTCTTTAGCCAAATCTATCATTAAATCCATCACATGATGTGTGTGCCTGCAGGAAGCATGGACCTTAAAGGAGTTTTCTAAGATTTTAAATTCCTCTCCCAGGCTCTCTGTTACGTTTGAAAGGGTATATTCCTCACTCATCGCTTCAAAAAAACCGCGTTTCCCTTCTAAAATCTGACTAGCTCCAGTAAAGTTTTTTTCTCCCAAAAGCGCACTGATGACACCATTCATTGCAGCTTTCCCTGGATGCAGCTGCTTTGACATCGCTCCATCCTCTATAAATTCCCATAAACCGGCAGCCTGTGTTCCTGCACTCCCAAGCGCATGAATAATTTGCTTTTTATCTAATCCCAGTAATTTGGCTGCCGCCGCTGCTGCGCCAAATGTCCCGCACGTTGCGGTATTATGCCAGTAATAATAATGTGACGGGGTAACCGCTTCCCCAATCCGGTAGCATACTTCATAGCCTATCACGATAGATTCAATAACATCTTTGCCAGAAAGATTTTTCCATTCCGCTACTGCTAATGCAGACGGGATGACAACTGTAGCTGCATGAATAATAGAGGCTTTATGAATATCGTCCTGCTCCATGATGTGACTTGCCGCTCCGTTCAATAATGCTGCATGCGTTACTGATGTTTCCCCACCTGTTATTAAAGAAGCCTGAGGCGTTCCTCCAAGTTCTTTTACCAATTCATCGATTTTTTGCACGGGATATTGGCTTGCTCCTGCAATCGCAGACGAAAAGTAATCTATGATGCATAGCTTGGTAAATTCAACCACTTCCTTTGGCAAATCCTCATAATCTGTATCAATAATATAGTCTGCAAGTTTTTCGCTTAATCCCACAGGAATAACCTCCTACTTTTTTATTTATCACACTTACTATTCAAAAAAAGGGGTTAATATGACCTCGGCATTCCAAGCACATGCTGTCCAAGGTAAGCGAGAATCAGATTATTGTTCACCGGGGCTACCTGATACATCCGCGTCTCCCTGAATTTACGCTCGACATCATATTCATCAACAAAACCGTTTCCTCCGAATGTATTGATGCAAACATTTGCTGCTTCCCAGCTTGCTTCACTGGACAAGAGCTTTGCCATATTGGCTTCTTCTCCGCAGACTTCGCCGGAATCAAATTTCTCTGCAGCTTCATAACGCAGAAGATCAGCTGCTTTAATAGATGCATAGGCACGTGCAATCGGAAATTGAACACCCTGATTCTGGCCGATTTTTCTGTCAAAGACTTCCCGTTCGTTTGCATAATCTACCGCTTTATCAATGAAAAAGTAACCGTCTCCAATCGTTTCTGCAGCAAGCAGAATTCGTTCTGCATTCATCCCGTCAAGTACGTATTTAAAACCTTTTCCTTCTTCCCCGATAATACAGTCATGCGGAACCTTCATCTCCTTATACCATACCTTATTGGTGGCGTAGTTGAACATGGTACGCACAGGTTCAACGACAAAGGAATCGGGCTGATTTTCTCTGACTTCACGTAAATCGACTAAAAAGAGGCTGATTCCATTTGATTTTTTATCTACCTGCCCGAGTGGCGTTGTTCTGGCTAATACGAGTATTAAATCAGATTGTAAAACACGGCTGGTCCAGTTTTTATGGCCCGTAATCACGTAGCCGTCCTCTGTTTTTTCAGCGAAGGTTTTGATTCCGGTCGTATTCGATCCTGCTTCCGGCTCGGTTATGGAAAAAGCCTGTAACCGAAGTTCTCCTTTGGCAATCCCAGGCAAGTATCTTTCCTTCTGATCCGGGCTTCCATGTCTTAATAATGCTCCCATCGTATACATCTGCGCATGACAAGCAGCTGCATGCCCGCCGGCCCGATGGATTTCTTCCAAAATAATGGTTGCTTCAGCAATCCCATATCCTTTTCCGCCATACTCCTGAGGAATCAATACGGATAAATAGCCTTCTTTGGTTAAGGCATCTACAAATTCATGCGGGTATTCATGAGGGACATCTAATTTTCTCCAATAAGCGTTTCCGAAAGATTCGCATAATTCACGTACAGATTCTCTTAATTCTTGTCGTTCTGTTTCATTCAATTGAATCGGCTTATCTGTTTGTTGTGCATCAATCATTCCGAACATCTCCTTTATACTTTTACACACTATCGAAACGCAGCTGTTCTATTTCTCCATACTTACTATTTGTTTTGCAGTTCTTTTTCCAGTACCTGTTCCAATAATTTATTCTCCCTTATCGGGGCAGAATCCTTTTTATAAATCATAAATGTTCGTTTAAATGTAATCACAACTTCTCCCCTTTGGTTATAACCGCTTGTTTTAACATTGACAATGCCAACATTGGGCCGGGATTTCGATTCACGTTTATCCTGCACTTCCGAATAGGAATAAATCGTATCTCCCTCAAACACCGGATTAGGCAGACGAACTTCATCCCAGCCTAAGTTTGCCATGGCATTCTGGGAGAGATCCGTCACAGACTGTCCTGTTACCAAAGCTATGGTAAATGTAGAATCGACTAGCGGTTTTCCAAATTCAGTCTGCTCCGAATAATAATCATCAAAATGAATCGGGTTTGTATTCTGTGTCAATAAGGTCATATAAATATTATCTGTTTTTGTTACCGTTCTTCCTAATGGATGCGAATAAATATCTCCTACTTCAAAATCCTCATAAAATCTGCCTTTCCAGCCTTCCTTTATACTCATTGTTATTCCTCCATTTTATTATATTTTTGATTGTGCCAATCCCAGCTCTTCTAAAATAGCTTCGGTATGCTCGCCAAGGTCTGGTATCGGATTCATCACATAATCTATTCCAGCCATAGTCACCGGCGGTTTTAGTGCAACAATTTCTCCTTGCGGTGTCTGGACCTGCTTCCAACGCTTGCGTGCTGTAAGCTGTGGATGCGCGAAGAAATCCTTCATCGTATTTAACCGTGCATTGGCTATTTTGGCCTCTTCTACCCTTTCAATAATTTGATCGGATGTAAATGCTTCAAACTTTGCTTCAATAATCTGTTTTAATTCGTCTTTGTTTGTTGACCGATCCGTATTTGTAATAAATCTAGCGTCTTCACTTAAAGCGGAATCTTCTAAAACAAACTCGCAAAAGCGCTTCCATTCTCTTTCATTTTGTAATCCAATAAATACAGTTTTGTTATCTCCGCATAGAAATGGTCCATACGGATAAATCGTTGCGTGGCTGGCTCCGGACCGTTGAGGCTCTTTTCCGCCATATGCCGCATAATAAGCAGGATAGCCCATCCACTCACCAAGTGCTTCAAGCATCGATACCTCCATAACAGTTCCTTTTCCTGTTTTCATCCGATTAAATAAAGCAGTCAGAACACCCGTATAGGCATACATTCCAGCAGCAATATCCGCGATTGAAATCCCTGCTTTTGACGGTGTTTCTTCACTGCCAGTTATTGAAACAAGTCCCGCCTCACATTGAACCAAGAGGTCGTATGCTTTCTTCTGTTCATAAGTACCGCCTTTTCCATATCCTGATATACTGCACACAATCAATTCGGGATGCTTCGCAGTTAACTCTTCCGGTGCAAAGCCCATTCTTTCAATTGCTCCAGGAGCTAAATTTTGAATCAATACATCCGCTTTTTTTATTAAACTGCCAAGTATCTCTTTTCCTTCATCTGATTTCAAATCAAGCTCCATTGACTCTTTTGAACGGTTGCACCAAACAAAATGGCTGGACATTCCATTCACCGTAGAATCATAGCCCCTGGCAAAGTCCCCGACATCCGGTCTTTCTATTTTAATGACCCTCGCTCCTAAATCTGCCAATTGCCTCGTAGCAAATGGAGCGGCGATTGCCTGCTCTAAAGCAACAACGGTGATTCCTTCTAATGGCACCATATCCTTCTCCCCCATTTCAAAAACATTCGTTCATTACATGTCAGCATGCGATAGTACCTTTCTTGCCCGTTCAACCACGGGAGCGTCAATCATCTTTCCATCTATCTCAAGCGCACCTTTTCCATTTTTTAAAGATTCTCCATACAAAGCAATAATTTTTTCTGCTTCTTTCACCTGCTCACGTGTAGGTGAAAAAGCATGATGTACAGGCGCAATTTGTTTTGGATGAATAAGCAGCTTCCCTTGGAATCCAGCACACTTTGCACGTTCCGTTTCCTTTTCTAATCCTGCTTCATCTTTAAAATCGACAAAAACAGAATCAACCGGCGGTTCTTTTCCCGCCGCTTTGGAAGCAATCACCAGCTGTGTTCGGGCATACATTAAATTTTCTCCCATTTCCCCTGCATCGATATGAAGGTCAAGCATAAAATCCTCCGCTCCGAAACAGAGACATAAAATCCGATTACTCGCACAGACGATTTCTTGGACATTCTGAATTCCGGAAGCGGTTTCAATTAATGGTACGATAGCAAGCGAGCCTTGTTCTAAACCATACTTTTCCTCCATTTGTCCAAGCAAATAAGCTGCGATGATAATATCGTGTTGATTATTCACTTTAGGCAGAACGATTCCAGAAAGATTCTCTGCGATAATTCCATCTAAGTCTTCTATAAAATAGGGTGTAGTTAAATCATTCACACGTACAAAATTCACTTGGTGACTTATCTTACAAATTGCTTCTTTCACTTTTTGTCTGGCTATTACTTTTTCATTCACTGGTACAGCATCTTCCAAATCATAAATAATCACATCGGCCTGAAAATCCTTTACTTTGTTCAGATTTTTTTCTTGATTTCCCGGAACAAATAGCCAAGATCTGTACATCAGAATCTCTCCTTTCCACGTATGTTTCATGGAAACTAATAAATAAGCATTTTCTATATTGGATATTGGATACAATTTAATAATAATATATACAATGCTTTCTGTAAATGTATTTTTTGATTTTTTTAAAATTTAAGTCTATGTTAACGACTCCCTATACTCTCTTATTCAAGCATACCTGTAATTTTCAGCAATAAGAAATTCAAGTCTGATTATGTATACGGGACAGAACAGAGTTAAACTTTTTCGTTCATCTATCCTTTAACGCTGCTTCTGTCCCTGCTTTTATCATGATATATGCAATAAACTAAATAGATTTTTTTAATGACAACCTTTTTACCATGGAGAAGAACAAAAACTCACACTGAATGAAGTTTCGTTTTATGGAAACTTCATTATATCTTAATAATAATTCTGGATGACTCCCCTTTCGCCAGCTTATCAAATCCTTCATTTATCTCTTCCAGCTTAATAATATCAGTAAGCAATTTATCAACCGGCAGCCTCCCTTGATTAAATAAGCGAATATAATTCGGAATATCCCGATCTGGAACACAGCTTCCTACATAGGATCCTTTAATACTTTTTTCTTCTGCAGTTAAACTCACATACGGAAAGGAAAAATGATGGTCCGGATGCGGTAATCCTGTTGTAACTGTCGTTCCGCCGCGTTTTGTTATTCCATAAGCCACCTCCATCGCTGGAACGGCTCCAGCAGTTTCAAATGCAAAATCCAGTCCACCATTCGTTGCTTCACGGATCTGTTCGATGACATCAGGGTCCTTCGAATTAAATGTATCCGTTGCACCCAGCTCCTTCGCTTGTTTTAATTTGGATTCATTGATATCTACAGCAACCACTCTGCTCGCACCTGCAGAGATTGCTCCCAGCAAAGCACTTAATCCAATTCCTCCAAGACCAATAATCGCAACAGTACTCCCTAATTTAATATTAGCCGTATTGACAACAGCACCCACGCCGGTAATCACAGCACAACCAAATAGTGCTAGTTTCTCAAAAGGAATCTCTTTAGGGACTTTAATTAATGAATTTCTTGATACGACGGCATATTCGGCAAAAGCGGATACGCCAACATGATGATGGATGGTTTCTTCCTTTTCGTGCATGCGAATTCCTCCGCCAATCAAGGTTCCTGCTGTATTGGATTCCGCTCCAGGTTCACATAATGCCGGACGGCCTTCCTTACAAGGGATACAGTGGCCACAGCTGGGGACGAAGACACAGACGATATGATCCCCTGCTTCTAAATCTGTTACCCCTTCTCCTGCTTCTACAACAACACCGGACGCTTCATGCCCCAGCGCCATCGGCAATGGTCTTGGTCTGCTGCCGTTAATAACCGATAAATCAGAGTGACAAAGGCTGGCCGCTTTTATTTGAATCAATACTTCTCCTAATTCTGGAGCATCTAATTCGACCGTTTCAATTTTAATTGGTTTGCTTTCTGCATAGGGTGTTTCAGCTCCAGAGGTTCGTAACACTGCTGTTTTCACATTCATGATTATCTACCCCTCATTCTATTTTTGTAAATTAGAACATTATATAGTTGTTCGATGCATCCGCGGGTATTGATAAGCCAATCATAAATACTAAAATCAATAGAGCTTTATACCAACAAATTTTGTATCCAGCATGTCTTCTATCGCATATTTAATTCCTTCTTTTCCAATCCCGCTATCTTTGATGCCTCCGTATGGCATATGGTCATAACGCCTGACGGATACTTCATTAATCCAGACTCCTCCTGTTTCAATGGCATCCGCCATACGCATGGCACGGTTGATATCACGTGTAAATACGCCGGCATGCAGCCCTAAATCCGTATCATTTGCATAGGCAACGACTTCTTCTTCCGTAGAAAAGGGAATGACACTTACAATTGGAGCAAAGACTTCCATGCAAACGACCTTCATATTGGGAGTAGTGCTTCCAATGATTGTCGGCTCTAAAACTGCTCCTTTTCGATGTCCTCCGGTTAATAATGCCGCGCCTTGTGCCACAGCTTCTTCTATCCACGACTGTGCCCGTTCTGCTGCTTCTTCTGTAATCATCGGGCCTAATTCTGTCGACTCTTCACGTGGATCGCCAAGCTTTAGAGCTTCTGCTGCTGCAACTAATTTTTCTGTAAATGCCTGATAGACACTGTCGTGGACATACACCCTCTGTGCAGAAACACATGCCTGACCGGCAAAGGTATAACCGCCTTGCAGGATGGATTGGACAGCAATATCTAAATCCCCATCCTCAAAAATAATATTGGGAGCATTGGATCCTAATTCAAGTGTTACTTTTTTCTTTTTCGCCATTTCGTGAATTTTCCAGCCGACTGCTCCGCTTCCCGTAAACGTCACTTTTTTTACATCTTTATGGGTTACCAGCGGTTCTACAAGCTGCTGTCCCGGCCCCATCACAATATTCAACGCCCCTTTCGGCAGCCCTGCCTCTTCCAATACGTGATAAAGCATCATCGAAGATAACGGTGTTTTTTCTGCTGGTTTAAGAACGACTGTATTCCCGGCTGCTATGGCAGGTGCAATCTTATGAAGCGCAAGATTTAATGGAAAGTTAAAGGGAGTAATTGCTGCAACTACCCCTAGCGGTACACGCTTTGTGATCCCGATTTGATGTTCTCCGCCGATGGCACTATCCATTGGAATCTGTTCACCATAAATCGACTTTGCCCCTTCTGATGCAAAGCGCAGCACTTGAATCGCCCGAATAACCTCCCCGCGGCTTTCGTTGATTGGTTTCCCAGCCTCCAGCGTCAATATATCAGCAAATGCTCCTTCTTGTTCTTCCAAGCGTTCAGCAGCTTTCCGCAAAATAGCAGAGCGTTCATGTGCCGGCATCTTCTTCATAATTTGAACAAAAGTCTGCTGTGCAGTATCAATGGCGTCATGCACATCCTCTGTGGTTGCACATGCTATTTTTCCAATAACCTCCCCATTATATGGATTGGTTACAGCCAGTTCTTCTCTTTCTCCATTTCTTTCTTCTCCATTAATGATGGACCCGGTAATATTTTCATGGATATCAATCATCGTCGTCCCCTCCTTGCCATGCTTTCATAAACAAGCCTCATGACGTTGCTGCATACAGGTCATAAGGCTGTTTATTCTGATTATCGATTACTCATAAAATCCTTCTGTCGATTTTACAAACTCCCTAAATTGCTTGGCATCATGCCCAAACCAGACCTGAGAATTTGTCCTTTCCGCATATTTTCTAATTTTTTCTACCGCATTTAAATATCCGACTGAATCATAAATAATTCCTGGCGGCTTTACAGGAGGACCAAAGCTTTCCGAGGTATAGACTGCATCGGAAGCTAAAATAATTCCTCCCTCACCCGGTAATTCTACATGCAGGCCAAGCAAGCCCCATGCATGTCCGGGACCAAAGTTCAGAATTTTAACCCCTTTCGCCAGCTCCAGTTCATCTTCATTCGGCATAACCGTTTTCCATTTTAAATCATTGGTAATCCAGGCATTGATATCTGCCCAAATGTAAGCTCCCATGTCTTTGGTCATCGCATACTGCTTCATGGTTTTCGAGAGCTCTGTGTCATGGACGATAATGGTTGCATTTGTAAATAATTCCAAACACCCTGCATGGTCTAAATGTAAATGCGAAGCAACTACATATTTAATATCCTCCGGGCGGGTGTTCAATTGTTCTAACCGGTTGATTAAATAGCAGGATTCATCCTGAAAGGACGGAAACATTTTTTGCACGCCCTCCGGCCAGCGCCCCTCTTCTCCCATACCGTCCGGATTACATCCCGTGTCAAACAGGATTTTACCTTCCGGATGATCAATTAACACTGCATATACTGGAAATTCCACAAACTCGGCTGGCGGACTGGGATTATCCACGCTTGCCGGATTGTGCATGGCAATCATATAATTTTTATCCATTTTCATGGTGCCTGTGTCCAAAACAAATAACTTTGGTTTACTCATAAGTCACCCTCCATGTGTTAAATAGATTTTTATTTCTCACCTGATTCTGTTGACTGTTAAAACCAAAATCCAGACGCATAACCCAGCAGTACATTTATATTTAGCCGCTATCACCACCCATAATAATGGTTCCTCTCGTTACCTCTCTTGCTGCCGATTTATCCAATGCTGTTTTAATATCTTCTAATGTAAACGCGGCATCCAGCAATTTATCAAAAGGATATATATCCTTTGTCTGTGAAAGAAATAGCAGAGCCTTACTTAAATACCAAGGGTTATACCTGACAACAGGGATAATCTGAATCGATTTTCTGGTTAGCAGACCTGGATCAAACTCGACCAGCTTTCCAGGTGTTATATTTCCAATCGTGACATATTTACCTCCTGGTCTGATAAAGTGGATACCTTCTGCAAAGGCGGCAGGAACGCCGGCGACTTCTAAAGCAACATCAGCTCCTATTCCATTGGTTAAATCTAAAATAGCATTCGTTCGGTCTTCCACCGTCTCATAGTCATTTATATTTATTGTATAATCCGCTCCAAATTTCTTTGCCTGCTGTAATCTGCTCTCTACTCCATCTATCACAATCACCGTTGCTCCCCGTTCTTTTGCAACAGCTGCCGCATTTAAACCAAGTCCTCCAGCCCCTTGAATGACAATCGATTGATTAAAGGAAATACCAGACTTATCTAAGCCAAAATAAACCTGCGATAAGGCACAGTTGGCACTTGCAGCTGCGGCATCGGATACATCGTCAGGGACTTTATAAAAATACTGATTCGGATGAATATAATAATGGGACGCGAATGTACCATGGAAATGCGGCATTGCCTCTGGCTGCATATTCCAGAAATCATAGGCATGCTCACATAAATGAAAGTGTCCCTCCCGGCAGGCAGCGCATTTTAGACACGTAATATAATAGGCGGAAACAATACGGTCACCTATTTTTACGGGACTGCCTGCATAATCGTTTCCACGCCTTCTCCAAGCGCATATACTTCCCCAACCATTTCATGCCCGAGCACGCCCCGTTTCTTCGTCGGATGCAGCCCTTTCCATATATGCAATTCAGAACCACAGATATTGGACCGCCGTACCTTTAATAAAACCGCTCCTTTCTCTACCTTTGGAAGCTTATATTCCTTATAGCTTAACTTTTCCGGCTCTTCCATCACAGCTACTCTTCCGTATTGCTCCTCCGATTCCTGTCCCATTATTCATATCCTCCTTTGTAATAGATGAATTTACTTCATAACTGCTAATAAAACAGGTATTCCATTTTTTGAAGCGCTTTCATTTACAAACAACAAAACTTTTTGGATATTGTAACTTTGGATACAATTAAATTCTATGATATATTATTTGATTTGTAAACTATCTTTTGAATTTTTTGTTTTTATTTTACTCTATGGCAAACGATTCTCTTTGAATACAAAAAAGAGTGAAGTTTATCCTCTCTGATATTCTCCACTCTTTGAATCTATTAATGGCTCTGATTTCATGCTTTTATAAATGTTGTTATTTTATTTCTCCAATATAGCAAGCAGCTCTTCCCCAGTCCGTTGAATGTGCTTTGCAAGTGCGTCCGAAGCCTTTTCAGCATCTCCGTTTTCAATTGCTTCTAAAATCGTCGCATGTTCTTTATTTGATTTTTGAATTTGACCGGGAATGATTTGCGGCGTATCCAATGCAAAGCCCATGGAAATGGTATCAATAAAGCTTACTAAGCGGGAGCTGTCACAACGGCTGATCAACACTTTATGAAATTTCGCATTATTTTCGACATAGGCTTCATTGGATGCAGTATTCAGCATCGATTGATGAAATTCCGATAAGGTTTTGAGATCTGCTTGGGTAAAATGCTCCATACTTTTCTTTAATGCCAACGCTTCTAGAACGGAGCGTAATTCATATATCTCTTGAATATCCGCTTTCTTTATCTCCCGGACGACCGCTCCCTTATGCGGCTCCATGGTAATAAGTCCCTCCAGCTCTAATGTTCGAAGCGCCTCTCTAATTGGCATACGACTTACCCCAATAAGTGAAGCAAGCTCGGTTTGCACCAAACGTTCTCCCGGTTTAAAGTCTCCTTTAAGGATTGCTTGCCGTAACACACTGCATACACGATTATGCAGCATTTCTCTATCACCGATTTCTAAATTTATATGATCAGGCATAAGCTTATCTCCTATTCTCCATTTTGAATATTGTATCCACATATTATAGCAAATGAAGAATCTAAATAAAAGATTTTACTTTTTTAAAAATTTACTAAACTAAAATTAAATAAAAGAAATGAAACAACGATTAAGTTTTCCACTGTGAAATCTTCGTTCTCGTACATATCAGAAAATCTTAACAGAGCATCTTAATCTCCAATAATACTCAACGAAAAATTCCCACACTTTCCCAAATACCAAGGAAATTTATGTTATGATTAGTAGATTATTATAGTTACAGAAAGAGAGGCGGAGATATGGGCGAAATACCAACTAATTCTAAAAGTATTTTTGTTTTGATCACATTTCTTTTCATAACAATCGGTTTTACATGGCTGTATATCCATTTCAGCAGCACTATTAAAGATGAACCAGTGGAAGAAACGATTGAATTAAAATACAGCAAAAAAGGATTGTATTTATACCCGCGTTATGAAATCCTTGTCTCCAATTCAGATCGGCCAAGCACCGTATCTAAAGAGCAATTTGAATCGATTGAAGCAGGAGATACGATTTCTGGATACATGAAAAACAAAGATACCTTTGTAACAGAAAAAGACATTCAGTTTGAAAAACTATTAGGGATTCCGATTCTTATTGCTTTATATCTAGTTGTGTTCATCTTTGGTGCTGGCTTACTGAAAAATACAACATTTATTAAAAATAAGCTGGCCTATAAAAACATCGTGCAAAAAATATTTATGACAAGCCTTTTAACGCTTTTAGGGCTCTATCTTCTGACAGGGTTAATTCTCATTGCACTAATAACAACAAATATTTTTCATAAAATAAATCCATGGAATCAAACAGAAGTAACAGCGACTGTTTTAGGCGGAGACCATAATGAAACACGATCACAAAGAGGTGCTTCTTACACAACATATGAGCTATTCCTTCATTTTCAAGATCAAGAAGGGAACGATTACATAACCAAAAAAGCAGTCACCGGTACGACATATAATAAATATGATTTGGGCGAAAGCATTCCACTGATTTATCGTAATAATAACGCAGATGATACCTTTATCGCTACGAAAAGTGCCAACGAAATCTGGCCTGCCTTTTTGAATTTATATACTTTTTTTATCGGCTTTTATTTATTTTCCGTATTTGCCATGATTAGAGGATGGCGTAAAAAGAAAAAACGGCAGCAAGAGAAGGATACTGCGCTTCATAATACGATTTGAGACTTGCATGGAATAACTTGACAAGGCTGGTTAGCCAGCTTTATCAAGTCATTCTGCAAATACTTCTCCCTTTGATTTTTTTATTGTATAATAAAGCGTAATCCTATCTATACTCAACTGCCAGGACAGTAGTTTTAATCAATTTACGCTTATATCAATAAATTCGTATTTATTTGTGAATCACGTCACAAATAAATGGAAGGGGAGAAGATAAGTGCAACGACAAATGAAAATGGGGACGATGATTCATGGTGTAGGAGAAAAAATGTCTGATTGGAGACATCCTGAGCTACCGTCAGATGCAAGTGTCAGCCTTAAATTTTATATAGAACAGGCGCAAAAGGCTGAAGAAGGTAAATTTGATTTTGTTTTTATTGCGGATGCGTTACACATTAATGAGCATTCTAATCCACATTATTTGAATCGTTTCGAGCCGCTTACGATTTTATCTGCGCTGGCAGCTGTTACCTCACATATTGGATTGGTTGGCACATTATCAACAACCTATAGCGAGCCTTTTTCAGCAGCACGCCAGTTTGCCTCTCTGGATATGATCAGCGGTGGCAGAGCGGGCTGGAATGTGGTCACATCAGGCCTTGAAAAAACAGCCTTGAATTTTAGCCAAGAGGTAAAAGATCATCCTGATCATGCGGCGCGTTATAGAAAGGCATCAGAATATATCGATGTGATGCAAGGGTTATGGAAAAGCTGGGAAGATGACGCGTTTATAAGGGATAAAGAAACAGGAATATTTATGTATAAGGAAAAAATGCATGAATTAAACCATGCTGGAGAGTTTTTCTCGGTTAAAGGGCCGTTGAATATCGGCCGCTCTAGACAAGGTGAACCAGTGATTTTTCAGGCAGGCTCTTCTGCTGATGGGAAGGATTTAGCAGCGAAAAAAGCGGATACCGTATTTGCAATCATCCCATCTATAACAAAAGCTCAAAACTATTACCATGATTTGAAACAGCGCGTCGAACAATATGGAAGAAATCCAGAAGATGTGTTTGTCATGCAAGGAATCTCACCTATTATTGGCAAAACAGATAAGGAAGCTGAGGCAAAATATCAAGAACTCGCTCGTTTAGTAGAGATAGACCAGGCACTGGCATTTCTCAGCAGACTGTTTGAATTTCATGATTTTTCAACATATCCGCTAGACGAACTCTTCCCTGATGTCGGAGATCTAGGGAAGAACAGTTTTAGAAGTGATACAGACCGAATCAAGCAGGAGGCAATCGAGGAAAGCCTTACGCTGCGTGAAGTAGCTTTACGTGAAGCAACACCTCGGCCGCTTTTTATGGGAACGCCTGAAAAAGTAGCGGACCTGATGGAAGAATGGTTTGAATCACGTGCGACTGATGGATTTATCATTATTGCTAATTTGCCAAGTTATCTGGGAGACTTTATTGATGCGGTTGTGCCTATTCTGCAGGAACGGGGCCTTTTTCGAAAGAACTATGAAGCAAATACATTGCGTGAAAATCTTGGACTACGTATTCCAAGACACTGTTCTATGACAGAGATTTCCAGATAAGGGTAGATTTATATTCGATGCTTCATTTGTAACACTGCTTTTTTACGCTTTTAATGAATGAAGAAGCAAAACAGATTTATAAATAAATTGGAATAAAGAGGAAGATATAGGCAGATACACTGTGCTTGTCTTCCCCTTTATATACTTCACGCTCATAGAGGGCAATTTAAAGAAAATGACTGTGGATAGAATTCAGCATGCTCACTGTTTATTATTAAAATAAAAAGTGCCAAAACCCTATTATCAAGGATTTTGACACTTCATGAAACTAGTCGATAAAACTAAAATGGAGACGGAGGGAGTCGAACCCTCGTCCAGAGATATCGCCACTCAAGTATCTACACGCTTAGTTGGTATATTATCATTCGCTCACATGTCGGCCTGCCAACAGGCTTCCATGGAGCTAGTCTGATTCAGTTCTTCTGCCCATCCTCAGACGGTGGATAGCAGTATAGCCCGCTTCATTTGAGACCCTTCAATCTGCCACACGGGCGATGGCAGGAAGGATCGTTTTAGGCTACTTACGCAGCTGCTAAAACAGGTTGATTGTTTTCTTTGCCAGTTATATTTAGGCGTAACGTTTTACGAGCCGTAACCTCGACGTGCAACTTGAGCTCAATCTATCCCTGTCGAATCCGTAACGTCCCCGTATCATAAAAAACACAGGGAATAATTAAGCAAACTTAAATTATTCAACTGTACCCTGCTATCCTGATAGCAGCTGTTTTTTTCACAGCATACCACGAATAGGGTACCTTTCATTATAACAAACCATACCTAATTGTCAAGTATGCTCCGGATTACCGCATATGATCTTTAATGGCCCTGTCCACATCCCGTTTCATTTGTTTACGTTTCAGGTCTTCACGCTTGTCGTATTTCTTTTTCCCTCTTCCAAGACCAATTAATACTTTTGCATAGCCATTTTTAATATAAATCTTTAATGGAACTAATGCATAGCCCTGCTGCTGGGTTAAGCCGATTAATTTATCAATTTCCTTCCGATGAAGCAGCAGCTTTCTTGAACGGGTCGGGTCGTGATTATACCGGTTCCCCTGCTCATATTCGGCAATATGCAGGTTCACTAATTGCACTTCCCCTTTTCTGTCGATTCGCGCATGGGCGTCCTTAATATTTACTCTGCCATTCCGAATAGACTTGATTTCTGTCCCCTGCAGGACAATGCCTGCCTCGTAGGTTTCTTCAATAAAATAATCGTGGGAAGCTTTTTTATTTTGTGCAATGGTTTTTCCATTTCCTTTTGGCATTTGAAATCATCCTCTTCCATCGAACTTTGAAAAGTTCTTATTCACTCAAAAAGAAATTCATTTCTCCATGAATGAATCCTCATTATAGTTTACCAAAAAATACGCCTTATCTCAAAGCTTTCACATAATTAAAACGTTTCTATCGCTGTGCGAAAAAAACGATAAAATCTCCTGAAAGAGATTCTATCGTTTCGGTTTATTCTTTTTCTTGTTTTTGGGTTTTGCTTTGCCTTTGCCCTTTGGCTTGCTTTTGGATTTTTCGTTGTTCTTTCCAGGAGATTGGATAACTCTTCCTGCGGGCTTCTGCTTTCTTTCCTTCCGGCGCGGAGAACCTAAGGATGTCAATTCGAAGTCGACCGTGTATTCTTCTAAGTTTACATCAGCCACTTTAATATCGACCTCATCGCCGACGCGGAATACTTTGGCCGTCCGCTCGCCGATCATCGCCTGACTGCGTTCATCATAATGATAATAATCATCTGTCAAATAGCTGACATGAACCAGTCCTTCTACCGTATTTTCCAGTTCCACAAACATGCCAAAATTCGTTACCGAGCTGATAATACCAGTAAATTCTTCGCCGATTTTATCTTTCATAAATTCCGCTTTCTTCATATTATCGGTATCACGCTCTGCATCGACAGCCCGGCGTTCCATTTCAGAAGTATGACGGGCGATTTCCGGCATTCTGTCCTTCCAGTGCATCATCGTTTTCTTATCGATTTTCTTCTCAATCAAATAAGTGCGGATTAACCGATGCACAATTAAATCTGGGTAACGACGGATTGGCGACGTGAAATGGGTATAAAAATCCGTTGCCAGGCCAAAGTGACCCACGCTTTGCGGAGAATATTTTGCCTGCTGCATCGAACGCAGCATTAATTTAGATACAATCATTTCCTCAGGGTCATCTTTAATTGATTCTAATACCTTTTGCAGCTGCTGAGGATGAACCTCGTTAGCCGTTCCTTTGACAGAAATGCCCAGACCAGCTAAGAATTCATAGAATTTCTCCAGCTTCCCTTCATCCGGCTCCTCATGGATACGGTGGATAAATGGGACATCCATCCAATGGAAATGCTCTGCAATTGTTTCATTCGCTGCCAGCATAAATTCTTCAATTAATTTTTCTCCGACAGAACGCTCACGAATAACCACATCGGTCGGATGGCCTTTTTCATCAACGAGTACCTTTGCTTCTTTAAAATCAAAGTCAATGGCGCCGCGGCCAAAGCGTTTTCCGCGTAAAATAGCTGCCAGCTTTTCCATATTCTCAAACATTGGAACAAGCGGCTCATATTTTTGGCGCAGCTCTTCATCCTTGTCGACTAAAATTTTGTTTACATCGGTGTAAGTCATTCGCTCATTCGAATTAATCACACTTTGGAAAATTTCATGGTTAACGACTTGTCCGCTTGTATTGATTTCCATCTGACAGCCAAGTGTCAGCCTGTCCACCTGGGGATTAAGCGAGCATATCCCATTTGATAAACGGTGAGGAATCATCGGAATCACGCGGTCAACTAAATAAACACTTGTTCCCCGCTCAAAGGCTTCCTTATCCAGTGGCGTACCTTCTTCCACATAATGACTGACATCAGCAATATAAACCCCAAGCTGGTAATTTCCATTATCAAGACGTTTGACGCTTACCGCATCATCTAAATCCTTGGCATCTGCACCGTCAATCGTAACGACGACCTCATCGCGCAGATCCTTTCTCCCTTGGATATCATCCGGGTCAATTTCTTCAGGAACTTTATTTGCCTGCTCGATAACTTCTTCTGGAAAATCAATCGGGATTCCATGCTTATAAATAATGGAGAGAATATCAATTCCCGGATCATTTTTATGACCAAGAATCTGGATAATTTCTCCTTCTGCACTTTTTCTTCCCTCCGGATATTTGGTAATGCGGGCGAGTACTTTATGACCGTCAATCGCTCCATGGGTATGTCCTTTAGAAATAAAAATATCATTTGGAATCCGCTTGTCATCCGCGATAACAAATCCAAAGGAACGATTATCTTCAAATGTACCGACTACGGTGACGACTGCTCGTTCCAGAATACGAATAACCTTTCCTTCCGGGCGCGTGTCCTCCGTATCCTTTTTTTCCAGGCGGACGAGCACTTTATCCTTATTCATGGCAGAGCCCATATCATTTGCATGGATATACACATCTGTTTGGTCTTCATCTTCCGGAATCAGAAAAGCAAAGCCCTTGGCATGCATTTGGAGAGTTCCTTTGACCAAATTCATTTTATCCGGCAGTCCAAATCGATTTTTTCTGGTACGGACAAGGTCTCCCTCTAATTCCAGTTCATTTAAAGCGACAACCAGCTCCTTAAACGCCTCTGCGTTTTCTAAAGCCAGCGCCTCTTCTAATTCTTGGACAGACAAGGGTTTCGTGCTGTTCTCTTTAATATAATCTAAAATGCGTTCTTTCATAACGTTCACCTTCTTTCTGTTTATCTTTCCATCTTTCTACTTTATACTTCCCAATCCAGGCTCTCTAAAAACGCATAAATATCTTCGTGAAGCTGATCTTTTTCTTTATCCATTGTAATCACGTGGCCTGAATTAGCATACCATTTGATTTCTTTTTGTGTGGATTCGACATTGTCATAAATATAATTCGCACTGTCTGTATTAATCATTTGATCTTTTTCAGCCTGTACGACTAAGGTAGGTGTGTAAATCATATCAATATTTGATTTTACTTCCTTCACTGTGTCCCTGACACCGATAAAGAGGTTTTTGGAATTATCCATAATCGTATCAACTTCTTCTTTTATAACCGCTTCGTCCTTTTGTTCCAGCTGTTTAAACTCTTTAGAGAATTCCCGGAATCCTTTGGTCAGTTCTTCCTCATTATCAAAAAACATTGGAGCACACATGGATACCATACCTTTAATTTTCTCCGAATAGGCAAGTTTTAAACCTAATACGCCTCCAAGAGACAGACCGGCAACTGCAATTTCCTGATATCCAAGTTCCTTCAGATGGTTAAAAGCAGCTTTCACATCTGCCCACCATTGATCCGGATTACTTTTGATCAATTCCTCCGGCGGCAGTCCATGTCCGCGATAAATCGGCGCATGGCTTGTGTAGCCTTTCTTTTCTAGAAACCGCCCAAGCATGCGGACATCTGCAGAGTGCCCGGTAAATCCATGCAGTAATAATACAGCACGTTCTCCTGCTTCAAATGTAAACGGCTGTGGTAACTTTATTTTCACAATCATCCATTCCTTTCATCTTCTTGAAAAATAAAACTGTCCGTTAAATTGTGGGAAATCATTTTTCCCAATTCATTTCTAGTATACCCTGTATTATGAAAAGCGAAAATAAAAAAACCTTACCACACTACTGTGATAAGGAATATCATTTATTGTAATACGTACGCTGCCAAGAAAGCTAATAAAAAGAACAGCACCGCTGTAACAATTGTCATACGATGAAGCACCAGATCAATTCCGCGTGCTTTCTGTTTTCCAAATAACTGCTCTGCACCGCCGGAAATCGCTCCTGAAAGACCAGCGCTTTTTCCAGACTGCAATAAGACAAGTGCAATCATCACGATAACGTCAATTACTAATATCACATTAACCACAGTTAACAACATGTTTTCATACTCCTCCTATGTTCCGACAATCCCTATCTTATACTTTATCATACTTTGAATTTGTTGTGCAAGATTGATTTGTGAAATACTTCTTTACTATACACCCCTCGTGATTCATCCCTTATTTGAATTTGTCCAACAACCCGTCTTCAACGTATAATGAATGTAGCAGTCCCGCGTAAATAAAAAAGCATCGTGATTAATGATACCAAGGGGGAAGAAAACATGGAGATGAAAACAGATTGGCTGACAGTGTCTGACGGAACCCGCATCTATATCAAACAATGGCTTCCGGAAAGAAGACCTATTGGCATCCTGCAGATTGCCCACGGCATGGTGGAACATATTGAACGCTATCATGATTTCGCTTCCTGCTGCACTTCTTTAGGTTACATCGTGATCGGCAATGACCATCGCGGACATGGGAAAACAGGTGATTTAGGAATACAAGGCTACTTTACAGAGAAAAATGGTTTTCAACGCGTCGTGATAGATTTGTATGAAATCATGCAATATGGAAAAAAAGCTTTTCCTCATCTTCCCTATTACTTCTTGGGGCATAGCATGGGTTCTTTTTTAATGCGGAATTTCATTCAGCATTATAGTAATGAAATGGATGGATTAATATTAACCGGTACAGGACATTATTCCAGACTTCTTGCCACCGCAGGAAAAACAGCAGCATCCCTCCTGCCGTCAAGGAAACCTTCTCCTCTCATGAATCAGCTCGTTTTAGGGAACAGTATGAAACAGGATAAGCATTACAAACACGAATGGCTTACAAGAGAAAAAGCATATGCAGACGCTTATGAAGCAGACTCCTATACCGGCTTTATTCCGACAGCCCGTTTCTTCTATGATTTATTGGAAGGTATCTATCAGACCAGAAAGCAAAGTCTCAATCAAAACATATGTAAAAATCTTCCGCTTCTCCTTATCAGCGGTGACGAGGATCCTATTGGTCAATATGGAAAGGGAGTATGGAAAACAGCTTCTCTCTTTCAAAAAAATGGCCTGGAGAATATTGTCGTTCAGGTTTACGAGGGTGGAAAGCATGAATTATTAAATGATACCTGCCGGGAGGAAGTATATGCGTTTATCGGAGATTGGCTGAAGAATGCTGGTAAAAAATAACGGATTATATTGATTTTAACAATTGAAGAAAACCCTTTAAACTTGCACCTCAGCCCACGCTAATTTAGTATAGATATGTTATAATTAATAAGATAGTTTTATTAAAGAAAGGATGCTCTCATAATGAAAAAATTGAATGGAATTGCTGCATCTAGTGGAATTGCCATTGCGAAAGTATACGAACTGAAAGACCCGGATTTAAATTTTGAAAAAACGTCTATTGATAATCCAGGACAAGAGATTGAGCGTCTTGAAAGCGCATTAGAAGTTTCTAGACAGGAACTGGAAAAAATCAAAGCACATACATTAAAAGAACTCGGGGAAGAGCATGCAGAAATTTTCTCTGCGCATTTGCTTGTATTAGGAGACCCAGAGCTGATTAATCCGATTAAAGATAAAATCAACGATGATAAAGTAAACGCAGAAGCTGCCTTGGACGAAGTTGCTACGATGTTTATCGACATGTTTAAAGCCATGGATAACGAATATATGCGCGAACGTGCAGCAGATATCCATGATGTAACCAAACGTGTCATGTCTCACCTGCTTCAGGTTACCTTCCCGGACCCTGCTTTAATTGATGAGCAAGTGATTGTTATCGCAAGAGATTTAACACCATCTGACACCGCTCAGTTAAACCGTGAATTTGTAAAAGGGTTTGCAACCGATATCGGCGGCAGAACTTCTCACTCTGCTATCATGGCCCGCTCCTTAGAAATTCCTGCTGTGGTAGGTACAAAAGAAATTACCGGCGCTGTGAAAAAGGACGACCAGATTATTGTCGATGGCATTGAAGGTACAGTTATCATCAATCCGACAGAAGAAGAGATTAAAGTATATGAAGCGAAACAAGCTGCATTTGCTAAGCAGCAGGAAGAATGGGCAAAATTAAAGGATGAGCCTACTTTCTCTGCAGACGGTGAACAAGTTGAGCTTGCTGCAAACATCGGTACACCGAATGATGTAGAAGGTGTTCTTAATAATGGCGGCGAGGGCGTCGGACTTTATCGTACCGAATTCCTTTATATGGGTAACTCTGAATTGCCTTCCGAAGATGTTCAATTTGAAGCTTATAAAGCTGTATTAGAAAAAATGGGAGACAAGCCTGTCGTTGTAAGAACACTTGATGTCGGCGGCGATAAGGAAATCAGCTACTTAGATATGCCGCATGAAATGAACCCGTTCTTAGGATTCCGTGCAATTCGTTTCTGTCTGGAAAATGAACATGTCTTCCGCCCGCAATTACGTGCATTACTGCGTGCGAGTGCTTACGGCAACCTGAAAATCATGTTCCCGATGATTGCTACATTGGAAGAATTCCGTCAGGCAAAAGCGTTATTGCTAGAAGAAACAGACAATCTTAAAAAAGATGGCGTTAAAGTTTCCGACAACATTGAAGTAGGAATCATGGTAGAAATTCCATCTACTGCAGTGATTGCAAAACAATTTGCGAAGGAAGTCGATTTCTTCAGTATCGGAACAAATGACTTAATCCAATATACGATGGCTGCTGACCGTATGAATGAACAGGTTTCTTATCTGTATCAGCCATATCACCCAGCTATCCTGAATCTGGTAAACAATGTCATCGAAGCTGCTCACGCAGAAGGCAAATGGGCAGGCATGTGCGGTGAAATGGCAGGAGATTCTACTGCTATTCCATTGCTTCTTGCTCTTGGACTGGATGAATTCAGCATGAGCGCAACTTCTATCTTACCGGCAAGAACTCAGATTCTTAGCTTGAACAAAAAAGAGCTTGCAGCACTTAAAGATGAATTCCTTTCCTTAAGCACTGCAGAAGAAGTGGTTGCATTAGCGGAGAAGACGATTAATAAATAAGTATACTGAAAAACCCTGATTATTGTTTGCACAACAATAATCAGGGTTTTTTATTAATACATCCGCGCCATTCCCGCAGAATTCGGGGCCGTATGACGAAAGCCGAACTGTTCATATAATTTATCAGCGGGAATATCTGCAATCAAGCTGACATAAGAGCCTTTGTAGGTATGGTTATCTAAATAAGCCATAATCTCCTGCATAATGACCTTCCCAAGCCCTTGTCCCTGATAGCTTGGTTTGACCACGATATCTACTACGTGAAAAACAATTCCCCCATCTCCCACTACTCTGCCCATCCCAATCAACGTATCACCGTCATAGATGGATACAGCAAATAACGTATTAGGAAGCCCAATTTCAATCGCTGCTTTTTCTTTATTGCTTAATCCAGCCTCGACACGAAGCTCATTAAATGCTTCGACTGCTGGTGTTTGATGACTGATCTGATAACGTTCATTCATTGATTCCCATCCTTTTCATCCTATTTATTTCTTCTATTTTACCATCTAAGTCTATTTCCTATCATATTTTCTTATCTCCTTTGATTAAAAAACACGATTATCCACAGATAACAAAGAAGACTATAATGAATGATAACAACACCATTCAAGGAGGGAATGCTTTGGATTTTCACAGTAAAGATAATATGTACAGCTATACTGGCCGGGACGCGGATGCAGCGTGGAAAGAAAAAATCAGAGAACTCATTGATATTTCATCCATTCACCATGCTGCGGACATAGGCTGCGGAGGCGGAATTTATTCAAGAGCTTTAGCTGCTATTGGGATACCATCTATCCTAGCCATCGATTCTTCCAAGCCAATATTAGAAGGTGCGAAGAAAGACTGCAGCAGGTACCCGAATATTTCTTTTCAGCTTGGGCTGGCAGACAAAACCGGCCTGGAATCGGAAAGTGTTGATTTGATACTAAGCAGAGCATTGGTCCATCATCTTAAAAATCTTGATTCCGTATTTGCAGAAGCATACAGGGTATTAAACAGCAATGGCTATTATCTTATTCAAGACCGGACATTGGACGATTGTTTACTGGAAGGGAGTAAAGAGCACATCCGCGGATACTTTTTTGAAGCTTTTCCGAAATTAAGAGAATTTGAAAAGAAACGGAGATACTCCAGTGATGATATAAAAATAAGTCTTCAGCAGGCTGGTTTTAAAGAGATAACAGCGCATCGCCTCTGGGAGATTAGAAAAACATATCCAAACAAACGAGCACTTCTCGCTGATATTCAATCCAGAACGGGACGAAGTATTTTACATGAATTATCAGATGAGGAGCTGCAGTATTTAAGCGATTATATCGATTATTCGATTGGGGATGATATGGAAGAAGTTGTTGAAAAAGACAGATGGACATTGATTAAAGCAGTGAAATAACTATACTGAATCGTTGAATCTCTATTACTCGAATGCCCGACATAATATCCCCTTTATTCTCTTTCAAAAAACCATTAAATACGTATTGTATATTTATACAATACGTATTATAATTAACCGAAGCTATTTTTCATCTAACCTTAAAAATAACTATAAACAGCTTAGATAAATTATATTTTATGTCTTTTATAATAATGTATATTTATCATACATCTTATGCAATAATTGTTTTATCACGGAGAACCGCCCGTAAAACTCCCGCCTCAAAATAAAGAGCGAAAATAAATTTATTTAGGCGGGAGATAACGGGCGCTAACTCCCTGAATCACTTAACTAATCATTCAGCGGGAGAAGGGCGAAAACTCCCACTGAATGAAGTTTCGTTTTATCGCAATGTAATGAAATGGAGGATTTAAAATGGAAAGAAAGCAAAAAGATTGGGAGCATTTAGTTGATTCGATTGGAAACTTCCTTGCTCCGAGTATGGCAAAAGACCATCCTAACTTGCCTGTTGTAAAGGCAGAGGGCTGTTATTACTATGGGACAGACGGCAAAAAATACTTAGATTTCACTTCAGGGATCGCTGTTGAAAATGTTGGACACCGTCACCCCAAAGTCGTGCAGGCTATCAAAGACAGCGCGGATCATTTGATTCATGGACCATCCGGCGTGATTATCTATGAATCTATTTTAAAATTGGCAGAAGAGCTTCAGGAAATACTTCCGCCCAAGCTGGATAATTTCTTTTTTGGAAATAGCGGAACAGAAGCAATTGAGGGAGCCCTAAAACTCGCAAAGCATGTATCTAATCGTCCTTATGTAATTTCTTTCACAGGCGGATTCCACGGACGGACCATCGGCTCACTCAGTGTTTCTACCTCTAAAAGTAAATATAGAAAACACCTTCAGCCTTCCTGGTTAACTTACCAGCTTCCATACGCACATTCGGAAGACTGTCCGGCCGGGGAAGATCCGGAGGTATTTTTTGCAGAAAAGCTTGAAAAAGAAGCAGCGAATTTATTCCGTCATCAGGTTGACCCGGAAGAAGTTGCCTGTATGATTGTAGAGCCTGTGTTAGGTGAAGGCGGCTATGTTATCCCGCCTAAATCATGGCTGAAGAAAATGCGGGAGATTTGTGACCGGCATGGGATTTTATTAATTTTTGATGAAGTACAGACCGGGTTTGGCAGGACAGGAAACTGGTTTGCAGCCCAAACCTTTGACGTGACACCAGATATCATGGCTGTTGCAAAAGGAATTGCAGCAGGGATGCCGCTTGGCGTAACAATTGCTTCCAAGGAATTAATGGACCAATGGCCAATGGGGTCCCACGCAACGACTTTCGGCGGAAATCCTATCGCCTGCGCAGCAGCACGGGCATCCATTGAAGTCATCAAGGAAGAAAAACTTCTTGAAAATGCACGTACTGTCGGGGATTACGCCCTTAACCAGCTGATACAGTTAAAAGATAAATTTTCGATTATTCATGATGTTCGCGGTGTTGGATTAATGATTGGAATTGCGCTAAAAGATGCAGAAACCGGTGAACCTGACGGAGAAGCCGTGATGAATGTATTAAACAGCTGTCTAGAGAAAGGTGTTCTCTTCTATTTATGCGGAAATGCCGGGGAAATTATCCGGATGATTCCTCCATTAACGGTAACAAAAGCACAAGTAGATGAAGGAATAAAAGTACTTGAAGAGGCATTGACTGCTGTTCAAAACGAAAAATAAGCTCACGTTTTTATAAGGAGGTAGACCATTGAACCATAATAGTGAACAAACAGAAGAGCATACCGTGTCCGAAAAACATTCCAAAAAAGATTTCCTGAAATTTTTGCTGCCCTCCTTATTTGGTATTTTTATATTTCTTTTTCCCATCGTCGATGGAGATACGTTTAATATACCGCTGGGCATTATAACTGAATTTCTTATTGAACAGCTGGAGAACCTCCTGCCTGGTATCATTACATTTACAATGGTTATTTCTACTGTTCTTACGCTCATTGCAATGCTGCTAAAGCCAGCATTTATCGTAAATTCAGAGTTTCTTTCATCCTTATTTAATGTATCTTTTTTCTGGATGGTTGTCCGAGTGCTCGGAACTATTTTCGCTGTGATGACATTCTTCGGAGCCGGGATTACATTTATCCATTCCGAAATTACCGGGCAAGTGATGTTCGGATTATTGACAACCTTGATTGTCTGGTTTTTTGTAGCCTCCTATCTCTTGCCTTATCTCATTAATTTTGGGGCGATGGAATTTGTAGGGACATTACTTCGGAAAGTCATTAAACCATTATTTACACTGCCGGGCCGTTCTGCCATTGATTTATTGGCGTCATGGGTCGGAAATGTCAATGTTGGAGTTGTTCTTACAAGAGAGCAATATCAGGATGGATTTTATACAGGACGTGAAGCAGCAGCAATTACAACCTGCTTCTCAACCGTCTCTCTGCCATTCTGTCTCGTCATCGCGAATATGCTGAATGTTGGACATATGTTTCCTGTCTTTTATTTAACGATTGTCATTGCAGGAGTCGTAAGTGCCATCATTATTCCGAGAATTCCGCCTGTTTCCAGAATTCCGGATACGTATTATAAAGAAAGTCATTTCCAAGAAGAAATTCCAGCAAACACTTCCCCGCTTAAATGGGGAGTTGATCAGGCTGTCAGAAGAGCAAAAAAAGCAGGCACGTTAACAGATCAATTAAAGCAGGGCTCTGAAATATTTCTGGGAATTATTTTCGTTTTATTGCCGCAAGTCATGGCGATTGGAACCATAGCTCTTATTATTGCTGAATTCACACCTGTTTTCCATTGGATTTCCCAGCCGATGATTCCGCTTTTACATCTATTGCAGATTCCTGAAGCGGCAGCTGCTGCACCAGCATCCATTATTGGCTTTATTGATATGTTTTTACCAGCTGTGCTGGCCTCTGGAATTGAAGCCGAGATAACACGATTTGTGATTGGTGCTTTATCGTTAGTTCAAATCATTTATTTAACAGAGATGGGCACCCTGTTGCTGATTTCAAAAATACCGGTTAAATTATGGCACTTACTCGTTATTTTTATTGAACGTACCCTTATTTCATTACCGATTATTGCTTTAATCGCACATATGATTTATTAATTTTTAGTGAACAACTGGCAGGTGGATAGATTTTGTTATATGTTGAAAAACTTTACGAACAATTAGGCAGGGAAAAAGTAACGCAGCAGGAATCCGAATTAAAAAAGCACAGCAAGGATGAATCGATTCATGAAGCAGTGACCCCGGATGTGGTATGTTTTCCGGAATCAAAGAAAGATATACAAATGATCCTTCGTATCGCTTCCAAATATCAGATAGCTGTGACCGCCTATGGGGCAGGCTCCGGTTTGGAAGGACAGGCTATTCCTGTACAAAAAGGAATCAGTCTCGATTTTCGAAACATGAATCAGATTTTGGACTTTTCTCCAGAGGATATGCGTATTACCGTACAGCCGGGATTGATGAAAAGTGAATTGAATCAGTTTGTCCGTCAGCAAGGATTATTTTTTGCAGGAGGTCCTGATTACGATGCAACCATCGGCGGCATGGCAGCTACAAATGCGAGCGGAACCAGAGCTGTACGATACGGGGTAATGAGAGATCAATTACTGGATTTAGAGGTGGTACTGGCTGATGGAATGACCTTTCATACCGGAACAAAAGCAAAAAAATCCTCTTCCGGGTATCATTTAACCAGCCTTTTTGCCGGCTCAGAAGGCACATTGGGGATTATTACAGAAATCACCTTAAAACTCTATGGCATCCCGGAATATTCAACCGTAGCAAGATGTACCTTTGAAACACCGGAGCTATGTGCGATTGCAGCGCAAACCATACAATTAAAAGGCATCCCGGTTATGCGGATGGAATTGATAGATTCTGTCAGCATCGGTATCATCAATGAGCAATGCGGACTTGATTTCCCTGTAAACCATTCTTTATTTTTAGAGTTTGCCGGGCCAAAAAATACGGTTGCGGAAGAGGTAAAGCTCGCTTCCGAAATCATGCATGAGCTTGGCTGCGAGGACTGGGCAGCAGCAAGTGATCCGATCGAGAAAGAGAAGCTTTGGGAAGCGCGGGTAAAATTAGCTGTTTCCTTTCAACATTTAAAAGAATTAAAGGAAATTGGCGGAGATGTATGTGTTCCTATTTCTCAGCTCCCAAAGCTTGTTTCTTTCACCCGTCACAGCATGGATACAAGCGGATTAAAAGGAGCAATCTGGGGGCATATTGGAGATGGTAATTTCCATACCAGCATTATGTTTAATCCAAATGCAGATGGAGAACAAGCATTGGCAGAGCAAACCAATGATGCCATTGTCAAGCTGGCCATTGAATCAGGCGGAACCTGTACTGGTGAACATGGAGTTGGTCTTGGCAAGAAGAAATTTCAGGAAGCGGAGCACGGCACCGCTTTAGAAATGATGCGGCGCACGAAGCAGCTTTATGACCCTAAAGGGATTTTAAATCCAGGAAAGATTTTTTCTTAAACATAAACCTTTTTACCGTAAATGACTAAAATAAGGCAGTTATTCTTTTGAACCCTTTTAGAGAATAGCTGCTTTTATTCGTGATAACCGTGCTGATTCCTATAAGTTTTTAGTGTTCAAATAACGATATTACGTTTCTGTATAATGCATTTTTATCATCTAAAACCTCATAAGGAACGCCTTCATTGTCAATCACATAGCCTTTTCCTACTGTATAGGATAAACTGTCCCCATTTCTTAATTCTACCTCTATCAGATACTCGTTTTCTTTGTCATCTTTCACCCTATCTACACTATTTATCTGATATATCCTGTAATCGCTATTAATATATTTGCTTATTTGCTCAGACCCTTCCATCACAAATCTTCTCTCATCCTCTGGAGGGATATAATCCGATAGATTATTAAAATCTTCTGGTATTTCACCAGTCATTTCAATCTCTATTTTTTCAATGTCATTTACGGTAGTTCCCGCGTTATCCTCAACCACCTTATCGAAGGTAGTCGGTAAAGAAAAAGATAAATTAAATATCCACATAATGACTGTTACAACGATTGCCAGTAATAAGATAATATCAAATAACTTATTTAACCTGGACTTTGGCTCACGCAAGTTATACCTCCTTTGTTTTCAAATTTTAAATAAATTTATTTATACGAAACGCTAACTTCATACCCTTGCTACTCTATGTATACCCGAATTTTCAACACAATAAAAACCCCCTGCCTACAATGAATTTATCATCGTAAACAGAGGGTTCTGCATGTAAACTGATTTATTATTTATCAGCCAAGTTATAGAAAGAAGTCAATCCGCCATACTCGCCCATGCCAGCTAGTTCATCTTCAATGCGAAGTAACTGGTTGTATTTTGCTACGCGGTCTGTACGGGATGGAGCTCCTGTTTTGATTTGACCGGCATTTGTTGCAACTGCGATATCAGCGATGGTTGTATCTTCTGTTTCACCAGAGCGGTGAGAGATAACAGCTGTGTAGCCAGCGCGTTTCGCCATTTCGATTGCTTCAAATGTTTCCGTAAGTGTACCGATTTGGTTCACTTTAACAAGGATTGAGTTGCCGATGCCTTGCTCGATACCTCTGGAAAGTTTAGCAGTGTTTGTAACAAATAGGTCGTCACCTACAAGCTGTACTTTATCACCAAGACGGTCTGTTAATACTTTGAAGCCGTCCCAGTCGTTTTCATCTAAACCATCTTCAATTGAGATGATTGGGTATTTTGAAATCATTTCTTCATACCAGTCAACCATTTCTTCCGAAGTACGTACCACGCCTTCTCCTTTAAGGTTGTATTTACCATCGTTGTAGATTTCAGAAGCAGCTACGTCCATTGCAAGTTTCACTTCTTCGCCTGGTTTGTAGCCGGCAGCTTCAATTGCTTCTACAATGGTTTGAAGTGCTTCTTCGTTGGAACCAAGGTTTGGAGCAAATCCGCCTTCGTCCCCAACAGCTGTATTGTAGCCTTTAGATCCTAATACTTTTTTCAATGCGTGGAAGATTTCAGCACCAGTGCGCAATGCTTCTTTGAAAGAATCAGCGCCTACAGGCATAATCATGAATTCTTGGATATCCACGTTGTTATCCGCATGCTCTCCACCGTTTAAGATGTTCATCATTGGTGTTGGAAGCGTTTTGGCATTGAATCCGCCAAGATAGTTGTATAAAGGCACTTCCAGGTGATTCGCTGCTGCACGAGCTGCTGCCATCGATACGCCCAGGATAGCATTTGCACCTAATTTCCCTTTATTTTCTGTACCATCTAAATCGATCATTAATGCATCAATGATGTTTTGACGTGTTGCATCTAAACCGATTAATTCAGGAGCGATGATTTCATTAACGTTTTCAACCGCTTTTTCAACGCCTTTTCCTAAATAACGATTTTTATCGCCATCGCGAAGTTCTACCGCTTCATATTCCCCTGTAGAAGCACCGCTTGGTACGATTGCAGAGCCAAAAGCTCCAGATTCTGTGAAAATTTCTACCTCAATAGTCGGGTTACCTCTTGAGTCTAATACTTCTCTTGCGTATACGTCAGTAATATATGGCATTATTTTCTCTCCTTTAATAACATTTATTTTTATTTTTTAATTAAGGATGAACCAGTCATTTCTTCCGGTTTCTCTACATCAAGTAAATCTAATAAGGTTGGTGCTAAATCGGCAAGAATACCGCCATCCCGCAATGTTACGTCATCTTTTGTCACGATAACAGGAACCGGGTTGGTTGTGTGAGCAGTCATCGGTTGATCTTCCAAGGTGATAACCTCATCAGAGTTCCCGTGGTCAGCGGTAATAATCGCATGTCCGCCTAACTCTGTAATTTTATCAACGATTTTACCCAGACATTCGTCTACTGCTTCAATCGCATCGATGGTTGGCTGCAGCATTCCGGAATGTCCAACCATATCCGGGTTTGCAAAGTTTAAAAGAATGGCGTTTTGGGTTCCAGCATCCAGTTCTTTTAATAAAGCATCTGTTACTTCATAAGCGCTCATTTCTGGCTGCAAATCATAGGTTGCTACTTTGGGCGAATCAATCAGAATCCGTTTTTCGCCTTCAAATTCTTTTTCACGTCCGCCGCTCATAAAGAAGGTAACATGCGGATATTTTTCTGTTTCGGCAATACGTAATTGGTTAAGCTTATTCTGTTCCAGAACCTCCCCAACGGTATTGTCGAGATTAACTGGTTTATATGCAACATGGCCATCTACCGTTTCACTGAAGTTGGTCATCATGACGAATTCAAGATTTTTCGGAGCGCTCTCGCCCCGGTCGAAATCTCGGAAATCCTCATTCGCAAACGTTCTGGAAACTTGAATTGCACGGTCAGGACGGAAATTGTAAAAGACAATCGCGTCTTCGTCCTGAATTGTTGCCACAGGCTTGTCATTTTCATCTGTAATCACAGACGGAATAACAAATTCATCATAGATTTCGTTCTTGTAGCTGTCTTCAACCACTTCTGCAGCACTATGATAAGAAGGTCCTTCGCCATAAACCATAGCATCATATGCTTTTTTCACACGATCCCAGCGCTTATCACGGTCCATGGAATAATAACGACCGGATACCGTTGCAATTTTACCTACGCCAAGCTCTTTCATTTTATCCTCTGTCTGCTGCAGATATTCACCGGCAGTTTGCGGACCAACATCACGTCCGTCTAAAAATGCATGTACATATACTTCTTCTAAATCATACTGTTTTGCCATTTTTAATAACGCAAACAGGTGGTTGATGTGGCTGTGTACACCGCCATCAGATAACAGACCGAAAAGATGCAATGCTTTGCCCTTTTCTTTCGCATGTTTTACAGCATTCACAAGCTCTTCTACCTCGAAAAAGTCGCCTTCTTCAATCGACAGATTCACACGTGTCAAGCTTTGATAAACAATGCGGCCTGCTCCAATATTTAAGTGACCCACTTCAGAATTACCCATTTGCCCCTCTGGCAGGCCAACAGCATTTCCAGACGCTGTCAACTGGTTATGGGCATAAGCATTCCAATAGCGATCAAAATTCGGTGTGTTTGCTTGCTTGACTGCATTTCCTTTTTCTTCATCGCGGATCGCAAAGCCATCCAGAATAATTAATGCAGCTAATTTATCTTGACTCATTTTGTACCTGCCTCCACTAATTGAACAAATGATTCAGGCTCTAAGCTTGCGCCGCCGACTAGTGCGCCGTCAATATCTGATTGAGAAAGCAACTCATCAATGTTCGCCGGCTTAACGCTTCCGCCGTATTGAATAACAACTTGATCAGCAATGTCTCCGGAAGTAACTTCTGCAATTACCTTACGTGTTTTTGCACAAACTTCATTGGCATCTTCACTGGAAGCTGTTTTCCCTGTTCCGATTGCCCAAATTGGTTCATAAGCAATAATCGTCTGTGTTACCTGTTCATCCGATAATCCTGCTAATGCTTTTTTCACCTGGCCGCCGACAACATTCATTGTTTCGTTTGCTTCGCGCTGTTCTAACGTTTCACCTACACAAACAATTGGAGTTAAGCCATGTGCAAAGGCAGCTTTTGTTTTTTGGTTAACAGATTCGTCTGTTTCTGCATAATACTCACGACGCTCGGAGTGTCCAATAACGACATGCGTTACACCGATATCTGTTAACATAACTGGGCTCACTTCCCCAGTAAAAGCACCTGATTCTTCAAAGTGCATGTTTTGAGCAGCAACTTTTACATTGGACCCTTTTGCTTTTTCAACAAGAGCAGGTAAATGTACGAAAGGTGCACAAACAATTGCTTCTGTATTCCCGCCTGGAGCTTTTGGAATCACAGCATCCATAAAATCAGTTGCTTCTGCTAATGTTTTATTCATTTTCCAGTTTCCCGCAATAACTACTTTCCGCATGCGCTCACCTCATCCATTCTAAATTTATTATTTATCGTTAAGTGCGTCTACTCCCGGCAGAACTTTTCCTTCCATAAATTCCAAGGAAGCTCCTCCGCCTGTAGATACATGATTCATTTCACTTGCCAGACCGAATTTTTCTACTGCTGCTGCAGAGTCTCCTCCGCCGATAACAGAGAATCCTTCTGTTTCTGCTACTGCATCAGCAACAGCTTTTGTACCGCCGGCAAATGCATTTAATTCAAATACACCCATTGGTCCATTCCAAATAACCAGTTTAGATTCTTTGATAATCGAAGCATATTCTTCGCGTGTTTGAATGCCGATATCCAACGCTTCCCAATCAGCAGGGATTTGATCAATACCTACATTTTTTGTATTTGCATCTTCTGAGAAATCATCAGCTACGACAACATCTGTCGGCAATACAAAGTTAACGCCTTTGTCTTTCGCTTTTTGCATGAATTCTTTTGCTAAATCCATTTTATCTTCTTCTAATAATGACTTCCCAATTTCATGGCCTAACGCTTTTACAAACGTATAAGCTAATCCGCCGCCAATAATCAAATTATCCACTTTATCAAGCAAGTTATCAATCACATTGATTTTATCTTTTACTTTTGCTCCGCCGATAATGGCTGTAAATGGCCGTGCCGGATCTTCCAATGCTTGTCCAAGAACTTCAATTTCTTTTTCCATTAATAGTCCTGCCGCGGCTGGAAGCTTTGTAGCAATACCTGTTGTGGAAGCATGTGCACGATGTGCCGCTCCGAATGCATCATTGACATATACGTCTGCCATTTTAGCGAAGGCATCAACAAGCTCTGGATCGTTCTTCTCTTCACCAGCTTCAAAACGAACATTTTCAATTAATAACACATCGCCATTGTTCAATTGGTCGATGGCTTTATTCACTTCTTCTCCGTAGACTTCATCCGTTTTAAGAACCTCTTTGTTTAAGAGTTCACTTAAACGTTTTGCTACCGGGTCTAAACGAAGTTCATCCACAGCAGTTCCTTTTGGACGCCCTAAATGGCTCGCTAAAATAAGTTTTGCTCCTTTATCCGTCAGCTCACGGATCGTTGGCAATGCAGCACGAATACGCGTATCGTCCGTAATTTCACCGTCTTTTAAAGGCACGTTAAAATCGACACGGCAAAATACGCGTTTCCCTTCTACTTGTAAATCAGCAATGGTTTTCTTGTTCAACGGAATCCCTCCTAGTTTGGTATATGCAACTCTTGTTATTATACCATTTTATCTTGCATTCCTGCTAATTCTACAAAAATGAATGTTCTAAAATGAAAATAGAGGAGGAATTGCTCCCTCCTCTATTTCATACCGTTCGGAGAGGCTTGCCTTACAACGAACGTCAATTATTATTTTACAGTCCTTTTTCAGCCATGAATACAGCTAAGTCTACACAACGGCTGGAGTAACCCATTTCGTTATCATACCAAGAAACAACTTTAACCAGGTTGCCTTCCATTACGATTGTAGATAGAGAATCGAAAATAGAAGAGTGGTTGTTTCCTACGATATCAGAAGAAACGATTGGATCTTCTGTATACTCAAGAATTCCTTTAAGCGGTCCTTGAGCAGCTTCTTTCATTGCATTGTTTACATCTTCAACAGTTACTTCTTTATCAAGCTCTGCAACTAAGTCAGTTAATGAACCATCTGGAGTTGGAACGCGTACTGCGTTACCATTTAATTTACCATTAAGTTCCGGTAATACTAAACCTACTGCTTTTGCAGCTCCAGTTGAAGTAGGGATGATGTTTTGAGCAGCTGCACGCGCACGACGATAGTCTTTATGCGGTAAATCAAGGATTTGCTGGTCATTTGTATAAGAGTGGATAGTAGTCATTAATCCACGTTTGATGCCAAAGTTATCATTTAATACTTTAGCGAATGGCGCTAAGCAGTTTGTTGTACAAGATGCGTTAGATACAACATGGTGCTGAGCTGGATCATATTTATCATCGTTAACACCCATAACGATTGTTAAGTCTTCACCTTTAGCTGGTGCAGAGATGATAACTTTTTTCGCTCCTGCTTTAATATGCTTTTCAGCAGCTTCTTTTTCTGTGAAGATACCAGTAGATTCGATAACGATTTCTACGCCAAGGTCTCCCCATCCAAGGTTTTCTGGATCACGTTCAGAAAGTACGTTGATTTCTTTTCCGTCAACAACAAGATTAGAACCATTTACACTGATTTCTTCTTCTAGTTTGCCGTGAACAGAATCATATTTCAATAAGTGTGCAAGCATGTTAGCATCTGTTAAGTCATTGATTGCCACGATTTCCACTTGGTCATTTTTTAAAGATTGACGAAATACGTTACGTCCAATTCTTCCAAAGCCGTTAATACCAACTTTTACAGTCATATTAAATTCCTCCTAAGAATTTCTTGTTTTTTTATTTATATAAAGAGGTTATCCTCTTAATATCTTTTCTGCAGCACCTTGATCGGTTATCAGCAAATTGCTCTTCCCTTGTTTAAAGTAAGAATGAATGGCATGTCCCTTTGATGAGCCTCCGGCAACCGTAATGATATGCTTGGATTCATCCATATCCTCCAGCTGCAGTCCCACTGTTTTTACTTTGTAAACGACGCGTCCATCTGCGTCAAAGTAATAACCAAACGCTTCTGAAACAGCATTTTCTGACTCCAATACATCAATTACTTTTTCGGAAGACCTTCTTCGTTCTGCCATGCGCAGCGCATCACCAACACCGTGTAAAACAATGTCAGCATTTTTTATGACAGCTAACGCATCAATCACATGTGGTTCCTGAATAATTAATTCATATGTGGAATCACTGATTGGATCTGGTACATAAAGCATTCTATACTGGCCATTTGACCTTCTTGCCATCTCTGAAACAATACGTGATGCTTGATTCTCCACCTTTTCGCCAATGCCGCCTCTTGCTGGAACAAATAATACATCCGTTCCCTCTGGCAATGGTTTCATTGCATCAGCTACTGCCGCTATGGTGCTTCCGCCTGTCACGGCAACGGTATTGTTTTTCTGCAGAGTAGATTGCAAATGCGTCACACATGCTTTTCCCATCTCTGCCTTGATTTGAGGGTTATGATCACTATCACCAGGCACTACAATCACATTATCAATAGACAAGGTGCGTTTTAACTGATCCTCCAGATTTTCTAACCGGGACATATCTCCAATCAAAGCAGCTAACTGATCTAGAACTACTTTTCCCTCATTGGTAATAAACATACCTTTGGAGGTCACTTCGACTAAACCTTGTTCATGCAGAAAATCAATCTCTCCGCGAACATGCCGCTCTGTTAAATTTGTACTTTCTGCTAATGCCCGTCTTCCAATCGGCTGATGTAAATGCACATGCTGTAATAACGTGTACCTTTCCTGCATCAAACTTACCAATTCAGGTACGATTTTTCTCTGTAGGGCCATGATGGATTCCATATTAACCATTCTCCTCCATACGGGATTGAAAACGTCCCATGTGGTTGTTTTATGTCCCGATTCATTTGTATTATAACATACCTCTTATCAAAAGCAAAGAAAAACTCTTGAAAATAAGGCTGTTTCGCACCCCTTTTGTCTAAAAAACAAGGAACCTGTCCTGCCGCCAGTTAAATGCGAAAAAGCATAGGAGTGTTTTCGTTATACTTTTGTGATGAAGAGCAATTATGTCCCGGGGTGTGGTTACCTCCTTACCAAAACATCTGCTAAATCTTATAGCATAAAAAGGCATACAGTTTACTATTCCCATTGCATATGAACTTAAACACAGAATCGAATGTTTACAAAATTTTAATGTTTATATGCGCTGAAACATTTCTTCCGGGTCAATAATGTCCCGAAATACATGATAAGCGTTTAACCATACACATTCTGTTCTTCCATCCAGACAGGGGTACTTCTATATAACTCAACATTCGCACCTAAGAATAAGCATATATATCTTGCTATTCCAGGGTGAGCATGTTCTCCATTACCATGCTTGCTTTTTGGTTAAATATCCGTCCATTTGGGAATTAGTGATGATGCATAGCTCCGCTCCGGCCAACCACTCTCGCTTTCCGACGCAGCGGCGCTTTACACTTCACCTTCTATATCTTTATCAAGGGTGTTAGCGAAGGAACAATCAACTCCTGTTTCTATGGAAATAAAGTTACTTTTTAATGTGTGAAAGTTGAGTATATAATAAAAAGGCATTCTCTAAAGCACTTACATTTGCTTTAGAGAATGCCTTTTCCTTTATTCAGCTAACAGTCTGCTGATATTTTCTATGCTGATATCATTTCCATATAATTCATTATTCTTATAAACGATGACAGGAATCATTAATTGATACGTTTCCAGTAAATCATCTGATTGATAAATATCTATTTCCTCGACAGGAATAGGAGCTGTGTTCAGTAAATCTAATAACCCCTTCGCTTCTTCACATAGCGGACAATTCGTTTTTGTATAAAATTTAATCATTATTTCTGCTCGTTCTCCTTTTGCGCTTGGAGGAAGAGGGAATACCCAGCTCTTCCCGGTATTTCATCACCGTTCTTCTTGCTACATGCACCTGATACAGCTCTTCCAGTTTCCTGCGGATTTTTTCATCAGAAAGCGGGCGGGTCTGGTCTTCCTCCGCAATTATTTGCTGTACATATTGCTTCGCAACCACACGGGCGACTCCTCCCCCTTTCCGGGATTCACGCTGCAATAAATATTTGACTCGGAGGATACCAAAACTTGTCTGCAGATATTTATTGCTGATGGTCCGGCTGATCGTTGAAACATGCAGATCCAATACATCCGCTATCTCCTGAAGGGTTAACGGTTTTAATGCCGTTATCCCTTCTTCAAAAAAGGATAATTGTTTATTGACAATAATATGCAAAACCTGCTCCAAGGTCTTCCCACGGTATTGGATCGCCTGCTCCAGCATCTCTATCTCCTTCTTCTTCTCCTTCAAAAAGTCTGCTCCCTCTTTCGGCATATCAGCCTGCAGGATATCATCCCGAAGCTGAATAGTAGGGCTTGACCAATTGAAAAAGGACAGCTGCCACTCTCCCTTTTCCTTCAACACTGCCGCTTCCGGAATAATATATTCTGTCTCTTCTTCCTCCAATAATTTACCCGGATTCGGATGACAAAGCTTCATATTCGAAATTAATCTGCCAGCTTCCTCTTCTGTAATCCCGTAGGCTTCAGCTAAAGCCTGGGCATCCTCCTCGGCTATCAGGACCAAATCATTTTCAAAAAGCTCCTCTAAAAAGGGATAATCACAATCCATTTCTTTTAATTGCAGCTGGATACACTCCTGTAAGCTCCGGGCTCCAATTCCCGGCGGCTCAAGGGATTGTAAATAGGATAGAGCCTGTTCTATTTCTTCCATGGATAACTGACAGCCGGAAGCCCACTCTTCCATAGTAATATCCAGATAGCCATTTTCATTTAAGGAATCAATTCCAAAAAGAACCGCCTTTTTTAAATTTTCCTCCGAAATAGAAAGCATGTACACATTCTCTTTTAATTGCTCGTACATATTTTTTTTCGAAGCATTCATATTTTCAAATGCGTTTGTCTCTCCATGAAATTGACTGAGCACCTGCTGATCAATGGGACGGATATCCTCAATCAAAGGATTCTCTTCAGCAATTCTTTGTACATGATCATATAATTCAATACCAGAGAGCTGCAGGATTTCAATGGATTGATGAAGCGATTGATTCATTTTCCAAGCTAATGCTTGCTTTAACACCAGACTCTGCTGCATGCTTTAACCTCCATGCATTTCAGTAGGAAATCATTTTTTTCGTATTGCTGCCGTTCCCTGTATTACCCTATACAGATATTATACTTTCTTCACCTGGTTTTCCATAGTTCCAATTCCTTCTACTTCTAACTTCACCCGGTCTCCTTCCTGAAGCAGGCCGGATGGCTCCATTGCTAAACCGACACCATGCGGCGTTCCGGTTAAAATAATATCTCCCGGCTCCAGCGTCATGATTTCAGAAATAAAATTTATAAGGAAAGGGATATCAAAAATAAGATGCGCTGTATTAGAAGACTGGCGCACCTCCCCATTTACATAGGAGCGGATAGCTAATTCATGCGGATTATCCACTTCCTCCTTTGTCACAACCCATGGCCCTACCGGCGTGGTATGATCCAGTGATTTCCCCTGCAGCCATTGCGGCGTCCGTTTTTGCAAATCACGTGCGGAGGTATCATTGGCAAGGGTATAGCCGGCAATATAATCAAAAGCATCTTCTTTTTTCACTTTAGAAGCTGTTTTTCCAATGACAATGGTTAATTCTGCTTCATAATCTAATTTTTCAGTTATTGAAGGATAATAAATATCATCCTCCGGCCCAATAATAGCATTATCAAATTTCGCAAATAAAACAGGAAAATCAGGTATATCTGATTTCATTTCATGAACATGCTCCTGATAGTTTTTTCCAACGCAAATAACCTTTCTCGCTTCTCCGAGCGGCATTCCCAATTGCACATCCTGAAGGGAAAGGTTTTCATATCTGCCCGTTTCTGGAAGTATTTTCTGCAACGCTTCTATGTATTCGGATGCATGTGCATAAAATTCACTAGGATTCGCAGGAAGTGATTTTCCTCCAAATTGCTGCGACAGGCTTTCCACATCTGCAATGGATTCCGCATCTGTTAAAACACCAACACGATAATTTTCATCTTTGTTTTTCCGATAAGCTACTAGTTTCATGTCTATTCCTCCCTTTCCCTCATTATAGTAGAGTTAGAGTTGGAAAGGAATAAATATGTCATAATTTATTCAACCTCTCCTTTGGCTGGTCATGCTATACTAGGTGTCGGGAGACAATAATAGAGAGGGGTATACATAATAATGAAGAAAAAAATATTTTTTATCCTCATCGTTCTGATGGCTGCTTTAGCTGCTTGCTCAAATAATGAAGCGGATACAGCAGAGGAAGATGACACGGATTCCATGGAACTGCCTGTTCTGGAAGTAGATTTCGATGTGCCGGGGCATGTTGAAGTCGGAGAAACCATTGATTTAACAGCTCATGTCACCTTTGACGACGAGCCTGTAGAAGATGCTCGTGAAGTGTTATTCGAGGTATGGACACAGGGGCATGCGGATGACAGTGTGGAAATCGAAGGCGTTCATCAAGAGGACGGCACCTATACAGCCAGCTTTACCTTTGAAGAAGAAGCAGTTTATGAAATGTATGCTCATACTACCGCAAGGGAGCTGCATGTCATGCCATTGAAAACGGTTATTGCCGGTGATGCAGAGCCATCGGAAGAAGAAGCCCATGATGAGATGGATCATGAGCACCATGAACACGGTCATGATGCAGACGAACATAATCAGGAAGAGGAATAATTTAGCATCATTTTTCAAGCCATTCCTGGCCCGCACGCATTCCTTTTTGATTTAAAATTCGTTATAATATGAATATAGAAAAGAACGATTTGGCGGGGGGATATGCTTTGATTCAGGTTTATACAGACGGCGCTACAAACGTGAATACAGAAAAAAGCGGAGCCGGCATTTATATAAAGGCTGGGGAAAAGAAGCTGGAATATACTGTCCCCTTACCTTATATGTCCAATCATGAAGCCGAGTTTCACGCTATCATAGAAGCATTAAAAATTTGTAAGATGAACTTCCCTGAAGAAATCTTATCTTTTCGAACTGACTCTAAAGTAGCCGCAGACGTGATTGATAAAGGACGAACCAAAAACAAACAATTTCTTCCTTTGCTTGAAATCATCCAGGCTGAAGCAGCAGACTTTCCATTCTTATTTATTAAATGGATACCGGAAAAAGAAAATAGCAGAGCAGACCAATTGGCAAGAAAAGCAATCCATCAGCAATCATCGTAACGTGCTGGATGACGAGGGGGAATGTCATATGAGAGAAATACCATTAAAGGAACAAAGTATTGTACTAATTGGATTTATGGGTGTTGGAAAAACAACCATTGGTCAAGCTGTTGCCAAAAAACTGTATCGTGATTTTATTGATATCGATGAAGAAATTGAGCGCAGATTCGGAATGCCTCCGAAAGAGATTTTTGCGAAATATGGAGAAGCCGTCTTCCGTCAGCATGAAAAAGAAATTATTTCTGAAATATGCCATAAGAAATTAAAGGTTATCTCTTTAGGCGGCGGCGCTTTTCTTCAAAAAGAAGTACAGGATGTCTGTCTCGCAACCACTACAATATTCTTTCTCGACCTGTCTTGGGACAGCTGGAAGGATCGAATCAGCCTGCTGATTGACAGCCGCCCCGTTCTACAGGGGAAGAATATGGAGGAAATCAAACAGCTTTTTGATGATAGGCAGCCAATTTATGGACAGCATCACTCCCGTGTAGTGACAGATAATCAAGAAATTGAAGAAATTGCAGATTATATTGCCGATTCCTTAAAATTAGCATGGGAGCTTTACGCTTAAAAACAAGAAATTGCACGTAAAAAACAGGCTAAGGTCACCCTAGCCTGTTTTTTTCGATTTCATGATTTATTAATGTTTACGCTTTGCGCTCAAAGATATCATCTATGATGCCATATTCTTTAGACTGTTCTGCACTCATGAATTTATCACGCTCTGTATCACGTTCAATAACTTCTAAAGGCTGACCAGTATTTTCAGACATGATGCGGTTCATACGTTTTTTAATCTCGATAATTCGATTTGCATGAATCTCAATATCTGTTGCCTGTCCCTGCGTACCGCCTAAAGGCTGGTGAATCATAATCTCACTGTTTGGCAATGCAAAACGTTTGCCTTTCTCTCCGGCATTAAGCAGGAAAGCACCCATAGAAGCTGCCATACCGATGCAGATGGTAGATACATCTGACTTAATAAAGTTCATGGTATCAAAAATAGCCATACCAGCTGTGATAGAACCACCAGGAGAATTAATATATAAAGAGATATCTTTTCCTGGATCTTCTGCTTCTAAGAATAAAAGCTGTGCTACAATAGAGTTGGCTACATTGTCATCAATGCCGCTGCCAAGTAAAATAATCCGGTCTTTTAATAAGCGGGAGTAAATATCATATGCGCGTTCACCACGATTTGTTTGTTCAATAACTGTAGGTACTAAATTCATTTAAAAATCCTCCTTAAGTTGCCAACGTTAATGGCTGATGATTTTTTCTATACTTTATATGATAGCTCATTGGTCAATGAAGGTCAAACAAAAAGTTTCACCAAATTTCTACTTTAACCATCCTTCCCGATTTTATGTTTGTTAAACATGAACCATTTAAACTTATTGAAAGACGCATAAAATAATTTTTCATCTAAATTATATAAAAAGGACTTGTCTCAAAGGAACTTCCTATGTATAATTAAGATTGTGTTTTTAATTCAATGAGATGCGCCCATAGCTCAGCTGGATAGAGCACTGGTTTCCGGTACCAGGTTTGCCGGGGGTTCGAATCCCTCTGGGCGCGCTAGATAAAGTTAATAAAAAGACAAGGGATAAAGATGTTTGCTTCCCTTGTCTTTTTTTCTGTCTTCCAGAAGTTTGGTGCTATCTTTCCTCAAACACCGCCAGGCTTTTCCACTCGGTTGCGAATGAATACTCTATTTTCCTATATGTGATACCGTGATACCCCTTGCCTAATTAAAAAGAGGGACTGCCAGTTGTCGTACCTGACTCTGGCCGGTTAGAATCATTACTTGATTTATAGTTGGACTCAATAGCAGATTTAGCTTTAGCAGGCGCTGATGTCAGTCCCGTTGCCCAGCTTTCTATCGCTCTATCTGTTGATTGTTGAAATGTTTCGCTCCAGTTTACTGAACAAGTTTTTTCATCGCAATGAACACCATTTCCATAATCTGTCGAGGCTGCTTGAACTCCTGAGGTTGAAATAGCGGATAATCCTAACGTTAAGGCTGCTAACCCTAATTTCATTCTCTTTTTCATCACAGGCACTCCCTTTATATAATGATTTGTCTCTCAACCTAACATAACTTTTGCGAAGATTCAACAAGTTACCATGAAGAATGGAAAGCAAAATAGTCCGCCGCAGCGGCGTTTTACACTTCACCTTCTATTATTTAGATAGGGATTTATCCAAGATACGGTCAACTCCTGTTTCTTTGGAAATGAAGTCACTTTTTAATAACAGAAAACTAAGTTTATTTATATTTGAAGCAGTCAAATTGTAATACTTATAGGTGCTCCAGAAATTATATAATGCTATATAAATAAGAGCCCCCTTAAAATTGAGCAATGTAACTCGCCTTTAAGAAGGACTTTTTTAGCTGAGGTTTTACTATTTGGTGCTTTGTTTATCTGTTAAATAAAGCAAAGTTCGTTATACGGCATTAAACTTTTTCACGTACAAGGCTTGTTAAATATTCCATCGCCTCTTCTTCATCTTCTCCTTCGATAATAAGCTTGATTTCTTCTCCTTTTGTTAGAGCCAGGCTCATTAATCCCATAATGCTTTTGGCATTAACCTTTTTATGATCATTCTCTAAAAATATGTGTGAATCAAATCGATTGGCCTCTTGTACAAAATAGGCAGCTGGCCTCGCTTGTAGTCCTGAATCTAATTCGATTTTCACTGTTTTCTCAACCAATAAATTCACTCTCCTGTCTTAAGTAAACGCCTCCATTTTTTTTAGGAAGCAGAAAAAATTCTGCGTCTTTCTTTCGGCGATGTTCCATGATATTTACTGCATTATATCATATTCTTCGGATACTAGCATTAATTACCAAGCTGCAGTTCGCCACGTTTGATTTTCTCTGCAAATTCATCAATTTTTTTCAAACGATGATTCACGCCTGATTTAGAAATCGTCCCGCTGGTAACAAGTTCCCCTAATTCTTTTAAGGAAACTTCTTCATATTGAATACGGAGCTTAGCTATTTCCTGTAATTTTTCCGGCAGCTGATCCAATCCAACTGTCCGCTCAATCAATTTAATGTTTTCAATTTGACGGAATGCTGCGCCGATAGTTTTATTTAAGTTCGCGGTTTCACAATTCACCAGTCTATTGACAGAATTACGCATATCACGGACAATGCGTACATCTTCAAATTTTAATAATGCTTGATGTGCTCCAATGACACTTAAAAACGTAGTAATTTTTTCGGCTTCTTTGATGTAGACGATATAACCATTTTTGCGCTCTAAGGTTCTTGCATGTAAATCATATGCATTAAACAATGTTTTTAATGCTTCTGCATGCTCCTCATAATAATTAAAAATCTCCAAATGATAGGAGGAGGTTTCCGGGTTATTCATTGATCCGCCAGCTAAAAACGCTCCGCGTAAATATGCTTTTCGGCAGCATTCTTTTCTTAGGTATTTCTCTGAAATGGTCCGGACAATCTGGTATTGATTTTCCATTAGATTCAAATCCTCTAATAAAGATTGAACACCATTTTTCATACGGACGATATATACATTATTTTTCTTCAGCTTCATTTTTTTACGGACAAGCAGCTCCACCGGCAACGTATAATTTTGTTTGATTAATGTGTAAATACGCCTTGCAATTGCTGCATTCTCTGTTTGAACATCCAGTACATAACCTTGCTTTGATATAGAAATAACGCCATTCATTCGAACTAATGCAGCTAGTTCAGCAAACTGACAGCAAGAATCCGATTGAATAGCGGTTAGTTCTTTCTTAATATCTGATGCGAAGGACATTGTATCACGCTCCTTCCCCTTTTCGAACACGCCTTGATACGTTTATTCAATGAAACTGTATTCAGCGGAATAATCCTGCATACCCCACTGAATCTGACTTCCTTGTCTTTTTCATCGTACTTTTTGAACACTCACTACTATAAAAATTTATAAAGCATTTTAGCTATTTTATCATTATTATGACGGAGAGTTCCATCTTTATGCTTCACGACAATATTACCAGGAAAAACCTGGACATTCATCGCTTCTAAACGGGAACTATCTGCTACTACCGGAAACGCCTGCTCTTCTTTATAAATCTCCTGCGTTTCTGCATCGATTGGCTGATCATGAACAATCACATAATCAACACAATCATCGCCGACATGATCATGAATCGCTTGGACATGATCTGCTGCAGAATAATTCGTTGTTTCTCCATATTGTGTCATGATATTACAAACGTACACAATCTTTGCTTTTGTATTTAATAATGCTTCCTTCACTTCTGGAACAATTAAATTCGGCATAATTGAGGTATAAAGGCTCCCTGGAGAAATTACGATTAAATCTGCTTTTTGAATTGATTCCACAGCGTTAGGTAATGGCTGCAGCGGCTGCGGCTCTAGAAAGACCCGTTTAATCCGTTTGCCGGACAGAGGAATATTGGATTCCCCATGAATAATCTCTCCATCCTCCATAATCGCATGCAAAGACATGTTATCGTTTGAAATCGGATAGATATTTCCTTTTACATTAAGCACCCGGGAAATTTCTTTTATTCCTTGATTAAAATTACCAGTCATGGAAGTCATTGCTGCCAATAATAGATTACCTAATGAATGCCCTGTCAACCCGTTTCCCTGCTGAAACCGATGTTGAAAAAGCTCTAAAAGCATCGGCTCTGCATCAGACAGAGCTGCAATCACATTCCGGATATCTCCTGGTGCCGGCATTTCCATCTCGGAACGAATTCTTCCTGTACTTCCCCCGTCATCTGCTACCGTCACAACAGCAGTCAGATCTACGGGCAAATCCTTCAACCCGCGAAGCAAAACCGGCATTCCTGTCCCTCCGCCAATCGCTGTTATTTTCGGGATATCGCTCATGAGGTTTTGGCCTTTCTCTTTTCAATATCTCTGTGGCTGACATGGGTAATATAATCATCGCTGAATTGCTTGGAGAAGTATTCGGCTAAAGCAACAGAACGGTGCTGTCCGCCCGTACAGCCAATGGCAATAACTAACTGTGACTTCCCCTCTTTTTTATACTGCGGGAGCATAAAACGGAATAAATCATTTAATTTCTCTACAAACAATTTCGTATCTGACCATTTAAACACATAGGAATTTACTTCCTGATTTAGTCCGGTCAATGGCTGCAGTGCAGATACATAATGCGGATTCGGCAGAAAACGTACATCGAAAACTAAATCCGCATCAATTGGAATTCCATATTTAAACCCAAAGGATACAAAATGAGTGGAAAATACTTCTTGTTTTTCTTCCTTGTACAATTGGAGAATCTTTTCACGCAAATCTCTCGGCTTGAGTTTTGACGTATCAATAATCCGCTGTGAACGGCCGCGCAGCTCATCGATAATAATACGCTCTTGATGGATGCCATTTAAAGGCAGTCCGCCGACAGCTAATGGATGAGAGCGTCTGGTTTCTTTATATCTTGTCACCAGCGTTTCATCCTCCGCATCTAAAAACAGGATATGGCTTTGAATCCATGGTGTATGGCTGATTGCATCCAATGCCTTGTATAAGGAATCAAAAAATTCTCTTCCCCGCAGGTCCATGACGAGCGCCACTTTTTGAATGGTGTTCGAAGCATCCTTCATTAATTCTAGAAATTTGGGAAGAAGCGCAGGAGGTAAATTATCTACACAATAATAACCTAAATCTTCAAAGCTTTGCACTGCAACTGTTTTTCCGGCTCCTGACATCCCCGTAATAATAACGAGCTTTGTTTCTTTTTCCTGATTCACTAAACTCTCCCCTTTCAGTCCTCTTCCAACACACAATTGCTTTTTACAGGTATGGGTACTGCAGCCCCAAAGAAGTTATCTGAGGTTTTAGCAGCCCGCCCCTTGTTATCGTGCTTCTTACATCTTAGTTCAATTATATTAGAAAACCTGACATTCGCCAAGCCTTTGAGTGAATGCCTTCGTTTGGGCTGCGAACACCGGTACGAAGATATCCCTTCTCTTATATAGCTGACCTGTGAAACTTCGCCGCAGCTGAGACACTCTCCTTTTTTCCATTTAAACAAAAAAATGGACAGGTGAGTCACCTGTCCCAAAACTAATCTATCTATTAAAAGGGGGTCAATTAGTTAACTCTATAATACCCTTTCATTGTTTCATGCGTGTTACAGCAACGTTAAGATGCAGTTACCATAGATTAATTTTTTTATACAAATCCTAACCAAAGATGGATATGATTTGTATTTTCGACAATTTCCAATAACTATCGTATTATGCATCTCCTAAAATACGACAATTTTGCTAATTAATCTTCTAATGTTTCTACATATTTAATTGCTGTTTCCGCTGCGATACTTCCATCGCCTGTAGCTGTAACAATTTGTCTGAGGTCTTTTGCACGGATATCTCCAGCTGCAAAAATACCAGGTATTTTCGTTTCCATATTTTCAGATGTAGGAATATATCCTTCTTCATCCGTAATCCCTAAATCCGTAAATGGATCATTTAAAGGAAGCATACCGACATAAACAAATACACCGCTTGTTGGGAAGTCATATACTTCATCCGTTTTTACATTTTTTAATGAAATGCTGCTGACTTTTCCCTCTGGACCGTTAATTTTTTCAGCTATCGTATCCCAAATAAATTCAATTTTATCGTTGTTAAATGCGCGATCCTGAAGAATGCGCTGTGCCCGCAATTCATCACGGCGGTGTACAATGGTTACTTTGCTTGCGAATCTTGTCAGATACACGCCTTCTTCTACTGCAGAGTCTCCCCCGCCGACAACAACCAGTTCTTTCTCTTTAAAGAAAGCACCGTCACAAACGGCACAATAAGACACACCGCGTCCGCCAAGCTCTTCTTCGCCCGGAATGCCGAGTTTCTTATATTGTGCTCCAGTTGCAATAATCAAAGCTTTAGTATGATAAACTTTTTTTCCTGCATAAATGGTTTTATATTTGCCATGATCTTCAATCGACTTAATATCACCGTATGCATATTCTGCGCCAAACTTTTTAGCATGATCGAACATTTTATTCGACAAGTCCGGTCCTAAAATATGGTCAAATCCAGGATAGTTCTCTACATCTTCTGTATTTGCCACCTGGCCTCCCGGAATTCCGCGTTCCAGCATCAGTGTATCTAAATTTGCCCGTGAAGCATACACAGCAGCTGTCATACCTGCTGGTCCAGCTCCGGCAATAATCACATCATATATTCTCTCTTCGGACATTCAATCCCGCCCCTTTATCCTTATAATATTCTTATTCCACCGTATAGTGTAATGAAATTAAGATTTAACGTCTATCTTTTTGCTCATTTTTTTATCGCCCAAGGCCCTTCTTCTTCTGACAGCTTGGGATGCCGCTTCAAACCCTCTTCCCATAAACGCAATGCCTTGCTTGGGTTTCCCGATTGATAAGCTGTGATGCTATACCATTTATAATAGGATGCTCTTCTTTTAGCTTGCTCCCCAGAAATATTTTGATACCGTTCATAAGCTAAACCATAATTTGCTGTTTTCGCAAAGACTTCCGCAATCCGCAGCTTTTGTTCTTCATGCATCGGATAAATATTGTTTATAATGTCGATATGCGTCTGATAATCTGCCTCTCTCGTTTCATAATAAAACAGGGCTAAATTTAAATGGCTGTGCAAATTGTTGGGATAGTCCACGAGCATATCTTCTTCAATATGCATCGCCTCTTCTTTTCTTCCTGTATAGAATAAGGCCTGGGCATAATCATGGACAGCCAGCTTCTGATCCGGAAAGTTTTCCATGAGCTCCTCAATAAACGGAATTGCTTTTTCCCATTCATCATGCTCCATATGATAAAATGCAGTCTCCTGCAGGACAATCAGTTCATCCTCATCCTCCAGAGAAAAATTTTCTTCCTCTTCATCCTCTATTTCAATGAAGTCAAGAAGCTGCGCAGCATCATTACTGAAGTCGCCTTCTGGTTTTTTATCTAAATACATCTGCGCATACTTTTTGGCATCTTGAAGCAATCCAAGATGCGCATAGTTGTTGGCAGCTAAATAATAACAATCAATATACTCTCCAGTCTGCAGCACTTCTGTCAGCAGCTGATTGGCTTTATGATAAGCACCGGTTTCTGTATAAATAATGGATAACTGACATTTATATAAAGGAAAATGAGGCTTGTCCTCAATTGCTTTTTGAATCCATTTAATCGCAATATCAAACTTCCTTTTCTTAAATGCTTCGACACCCTTTGTATAGTAAAAGTCGCCTTCAGGAATAAATGGGGTTACGTTATTTGCAGTTGTCTTCTTATTTTTCCTTCTTAGCATGAATCAATCCCCCGTTCTTAAAGACAGTCGAGAAAAGTATACCATAGAATATAGCAGATTCCCATAAAAAATAAGACGCACGATCTGGCGTGCATCTTATTTTTTGTTTCCTTCATTTATTTATCTGGATGCGTTGTTTCGTATAATAGCTGCTCGAGTTCTTTTCGATAGGCTGCTGCTTCTTCCCTGGTCCAGCCGAGCTCTTTTTCCATAAATGGCAGGACAGTATCCATATGCGTCTCCACCCATGGACGGTTGAAGAATAATGCACCGGAGCGGCGAATGAAGAAGTCTACTGCTTTATATGCCATTTCTTCATTTATTGCATATATTACCTGTGCAAATACTGCCGGTTCGATGTTTTCTTTTGCAGCTGCTTCTTTATTCTCTTTATATAGTGTAAAAATTTTATCTACATTTGCGCCATAACGCTGTGTCAGCTCTGCTGCTTCATTTTCTGATAACCCAAGGCTGCTGCCTTCTTTGACTTTTTCTGCTTTAAAATTCTTGAAGCCTTTGGATCCGCCGACTTCTCCGCCGGAAATAGGCAGGTGCTTCGTTTGGCTCTCTGTATATAGGATGCCTTCTTCTTCTTTTAACTGTTTTGCTACCATATTGACAACATGCTCGCCCATTTTGCGGTAACCAGTTAATTTACCGCCTGCCATAGAAAGTAACCCGGAATCTGATTGGAAAATCTCATCCTTACGGGAAATTTCACTTGGACTGCTTGCCCCTTCTTCCGCAATTAACGGACGGATGCCGGCCCAGCTTGATTCGACTTTACTTGCATCAATACCAACAGATGGGAACATATAATTAATGGCATCTAAAATATAATCCCGGTCCTTCTCTGTCATCGTCGGATGCGCAATATCCCCTTTATAATCGGTATCGGTTGTACCTACATATGTTTTGCCGTCACGCGGAATAGCAAAAACCATCCGGCCATCCGGTGTATCGAAATATACTGCTTGTTTCAACGGGAAGACCGATTTATCGAATACAAGATGGACACCTTTTGTTAAATGAAGGGTTTTTCCTTTTTTGGAACCATCTAATTCACGGACATCATCCACCCAAGGCCCGCCAGCGTTAATAATTTTCTTTGCATAGATTGGATGCTTTTCTTTGCTGATTTGATCCTCGGCTACAACGCCGACTACTTTGCCTTCTTCATAGATGAATTCAACTGCTTTAGTGTAGTTGACTGCTTTCACGCCGTTTTCCACAGCTTTTTTAAGCACTTCAATCGTTAAACGTGCATCATCGGTTTTATATTCTACATAAAAGCCTCCGCCGCGAAGCTCCTCTTTTTTTACAAGCGGCTCACGTTCTAATACCTCTGCCGGCTTTAACATCTCCCGACGCTCTGATTTTTTTACCCCTGCTAAAAAGTCATATACACGCAAACCAATACTTGATGTAAACGGTCCTAAATTACTTCCTTTATGGAATGGCAGCAGCATCCATTCTGGTGTCGTCACATGCGGGCCATTTTCATAAACAACCGCACGTTCTTTTCCTACCTCTGCTACCATCTTCACTTCAAATTGCTGCAGATAGCGCAGGCCGCCATGCACCAATTTGGTAGAACGGCTTGAAGTACCGGCTGCAAAATCCTGCATTTCAATCAGGCCCGTACGCAGGCCTCTTGTCGCAGCATCCAGAGAAATTCCTGATCCGGTAATACCGCCGCCGATAACTAATAAATCCAGTTGATTACTTTCTAAGACCCCTAGTGTTTCTTTACGTTCTTTACTTGAAAAATTATGCATTATTTCCACTCCCACTCCCAGTAATGATCTATTGTTTTTATTCCCTTTATTGAAGACGGTTATTCATCAAATACAGATGAAAAGCATGAATCTGCCCGACGAACATTGGCGGGCGGCTTCATTTCCAGCACAATAAAAAAGACCACAAATGCACTGGTGTCTATACACCAGATACTTTGCGGTCTCTCCTGCTTCTCCGTCCTTTATATTAACTTGATTATATCTTAACACAGATGACTTTTATTGTATAGTCACTTGCTCGATTCGGATTTTATCTATTGCACAGCCGGTATATTACTACGCGCTTGCCGATCAATCCTCTAATTTAAATACACGCGTCGCTTCCACCGCTTTCTTCCAGCCTTTATATAAGCGCTCACTTTCTTCTTTATCCATTGCCTCTTTAAATGTTTTCTCATTTTGCCACTGCTGTGAAATCTCTTCCTGGCTCTCCCAGAACCCAATTGCTAATCCCGCTAAGTAAGCAGAACCAAGCGCCGTTGTTTCCTGAACAACCGGTCGCTCCACGGTCACATCCAGGATATCACTCTGGAACTGCATCAAAAAGTCATTTTTTACGGCGCCGCCATCCACACGAAGCGTTTTCAAATCAATATTAGAGTCGGCAGCCATCGCCTCCATCACATCTCTTGTCTGATAAGCCAGTGATTCCAACGTTGCCCGGATAAAATGCTCCTTTTTTGTTCCTCTGGTTAATCCAAATACAGCACCGCGGGCTGCACTGTCCCAATAAGGCGTTCCTAAACCGACAAATGCCGGCACCACATAAACACCGTCTGTGGTATCAATTCTGCCTGCAAAGTCCTCACTCTCCGGACTCGATTCAATCATTCTTAAACCATCACGGAGCCACTGGATTGCTGAACCGGCAACAAAAATACTTCCTTCCAGGGCATAGGTTACCTTTCCGCCCAAGCCCCATGCAATCGTAGTAAGCAAACCATTTTCTGAACTAACCGGTTTTTCTCCTGTATTCATTAATAAGAAGCCCCCGGTACCGTACGTATTTTTAGCCATTCCCTTTTCAAAGCAGGCTTGCCCAAACAAAGCAGCTTGCTGATCACCAGCAATACCGGCAATCGGAATCTCTTCCCCAAAGAAATGATACGCCACTGTGTTGGTATAAATTTCAGATGACGGGCGCACCTCCGGAAGCATGGATTTCGGTACATCAAAAATGTCCAGAAGCTCCTCATCCCATTTTAAATCATAAATATTAAACATCAGTGTTCTGGAAGCATTGGAATAATCAGTAACATGTGTTTTTCCAGCTGAAAACTTATAAATCAGCCACGAGTCCACTGTTCCAAATAAAAGGTCTCCCGCTTCTGCTTTTTCTCTGGCACCTTCGACATGATCCAAAATCCATTTCACTTTGGTTCCTGAAAAATAAGGATCAATCAGCAGCCCCGTTTTATTACGAACGGTGTCCTCATACCCCTGCTCCCTGAGCTCTTTACAGATACCTTCTGTTTGACGTGATTGCCAGACGATTGCCCTGTAAATTGGTCTTCCTGTATGCTTATCCCATACAATCGCCGTTTCCCGCTGATTGGTGATACCGATTCCTTCTACACTGCTCGGCTCAATCCCTGTTTTATTAATTACTTGAGCTATGCATCCCAATACGGACGTCCAAATTTCATTGGCATCATGCTCCACCCAGCCCGGTTTATCAAAAAATTGCTTAAATTCGTTTTGTGCCGTTTCTACAATATCGCCTTTTTGGTTAAATAAAATCGCACGAGAACTTGTGGTACCTTGGTCAATGGATAGGATATATTTTTCGGTCATGGTAAATTCCTCCTCGATTTCTTTATTATTTATATAGTCTTATAGTCAGCTAGCTGATTTGGACACAACGGAATGATTCCCTTTCTTCAATTCGTTCGTTAAAGCCGTACCCATTATTACTGCAATCACTATTGACATTACCCAAAATCCGACGCCCATGCTTTCTTGAAATAATGCATTATAAAATAAGGCTCCGTATACACCTCCAATAATAGGTCCTATCACAGGAATCGGAGCATAGCTCCAATCCGATCCGCCCTTGCCTATAATCGGTAAAATAGCATGTGCAATTCTTGGTCCCAGGTCTCTGGCCGGGTTAATTGCATAACCAGTCGGTCCTCCCAGAGACATCCCAATCGCAACAATTAGTAAACCAACAACTGCCGGATTTAATCCTTCTGTGAATTCGTTTGCACCAATAAATAAAAGACCCACAACTAAAACAAATGTCCCGATGATTTCGCTTACTAAATTGGAAGGATAACTCCTCACAGCCGGACCTGTTGCAAATACTCCCAGTTTTGCCCCTTTATCTTCTGTTTCCCTCCAATGCGGAAGATACTGGAAGTAAACAATGATTGCACCAATAATAGCGCCTATTAATTGTCCCGATATATATGCCGGCACCTTTGCCCATGGAAACTCGCCAATCACAGCAAATCCTAATGTTACCGCAGGATTTAGATGAGCTTCAGATACATTCCCCGCTGCATAGACACCCATTGTCACACCCAGACCCCATCCTATTGTAACCACTACCCAGCCGGCGCCGGCTGCTTTGGATTTTTTTAATTCCACGCCAGCAACAACTCCCGCACCTAAAATGATGAGAATCATTGTCCCAATCGCCTCAGCTAAAAATTCAGTCATTACCTTTACCCCTTTTCCAAAAAGTGTATTCTACTTTTTTACAAGTTATTCAAGTATGTGCAGTTGTAAAAACAAAAAAAGTCCACAAAAACACTATCGCACTTATTCCTAGGAAAGCACGATATGCTATGTGGACTCCTTTTCTCCGTCACAATTTTTTAACTTGTTATAGAGATACTACATCAAATTGAAAACGTTGTCAACCGTTTGTGAATTTTTTGTGAATGCGTTTTATTAGTCTAAAGGACAATAGTAATGCAATTTAAGATTAGCTGGCAGCATGCTTTTATATAGAATAGTTGAAGCCACAGCTTTCTCTAATTGGCAGCTTGTGGCTTCTTCCTTTTTATTGATTTATTTTGACTGCACGTGTCTAATCTCCAACAAATTTAACTACGCTCCATACTCCAAACCTATCTCACTTCCACTTCCAGCCGATACCCCGTCTGCGCAGTTATCTGCTCACAAATCTCCGAGATTTCTGCTGTTTCCGGTTCATTCCTGACCTTCACCGATACATGTCCCGAAGCCATATGAATCGATGGGTTGCCTTTCATTTCCCAAGCATCCGGAATGGTTTCCTTCGTGAGACGCAGAATTTCATTTTGCTTCGGCTGCTTGGCATATTGAACAGCCATGCCAATTTCGTCGCTCAGTTTCTGCAGCATATCGGTGTATTGCGATGCTACTTGCGGGGAAATAAAATGGACTTCCATCAGCGGCTGGCCGTCCAATGTCTTCATGCTCGTCTTATAAATATGGACACCGTATGCTTTTCCATATTGTTTAGCAACCGCAATAGCTTGATTATTTTCCATTGGTGCTATACCGGGTTTTGCAGAAAATAAATCAACGCTGTCCGTTTGTGTATCACGTGACACACTATCATCGGCAAACTGCAGGGTAAATCCGGTCGTTTTTTGGAACTGCTCTGCAATCGCCTGTCCATTATCCGGCTTATTTTCGTTCGTGATTACCATCTTGTTTTGCAAATGAACCGATGGCATATCTGCCGGCTTGTCCAATAAGGACGCCAATAATGGCTGGAACGCTTCGTGCCGGATAGAATGAGAAAAGGCAATATCCCAGCCTGTCTGTTTTTTAATATCTTTGCTCATCTGCTTCTGTTCTGCTTCAGAAATACTGTCAGGAAAAACAAAAGACAAGAGAATATGTTCTGTTTCCATCCCCATTTCCTGCACGCCGCACCGGTAAAAACGCGAATCACCGGTAAAATACGTCCGTATATAATCCATGGCATGATTGGCATTCATTTTAATCGCTTGAATCGGCAAAGCTAAATTGCTTAACTGAAAGCGCACCTCGTTCGTCAATTTATAACCGATTCTTCCTTCCATATCCACATGCCGGTGCTCACCCGGAATACCTTGCAGTGCCAGAGCAACCGCGAATTGCTTGTGCACTTCATTAATTTGCAGTCGATCAAAGATTTCCTGTAATGATACCGTATAATCTGGAAGCAGATCCCAATTAATCTTTTCTAAATACGGACGGCTGAATGTCAGCACCTCATTTGCCGCGTCTGCAAATTTGTCTATGGATTCACTCCACGGTCCAAGCGTTTCTGCTATTTGCCCTGCTCCTATTTTATCCATTTTGCCCTTTGGCGTTTCGCAATGTAATGTGCCCATCTTGGGATGGACATTTTGACAGAGACCGAATTTAAACGGCTTGCCATTTTCTTTTTGATAAAGCAAAACGGATCCAATATAATTCCTGAGCCGCTCCTGTTCACTATTTCGTTTATACCGCTTGCCGACAACCCCTTTGCCGTCTTTTCTTTTTGTAAACGGATAGGTCTCCCCGTTCTCCGAAAGCATTGGATGGAATCGCGGATGGATTTTATTCACTAATGAATGCCGCGCTTCCTCGTCCCCGTGCACTAAAAGAGTATATGTCGGCTCCATCGTTTCTACAAAGCGCATCATTTCATTGGCGTCCGCATGGGCAGACAATCCGAATTTATCTACACTGCAATTCACTTGATAGGTTGTTCCGTCAATATCCAATGTGTCTTCCGTTCCTTCTGCCAGTGCCAGCAGTTTTTTACCAGGGCTTTCCTCATCTTGATATCCGGTTAGATAAATGGCGTTCTTTTTATCCTCGACTAAATGCTTGGCATACCACGCACTAGCACCGCCAGTTAGCATACCAGACGATGCTACAATACAAGCAGGCTTTCCGTTCACAATCGATTTCCGATCTTCGGCTTTCACTGCAATACATCTGCCCTCCGTCAAAAAGGCATCACCGGACGTCCGGACACGATGGGAAACCGGCCCTTTCAAATAGTGTGGATAATTTCGATAGATTCGGGAAACCGGTGTAACTAATCCATCTACATATATCGGAAACTCCGGAATCAACCCTTTATCCATATAATCCTGCAGCACCAGCAATACTTCCTGCCCGCGCCCAAGCGCAAAGGCTGGTATGAGCGCAAATCCGCCATTTTGAATCGTTTCTGCCACATGCTCTGCCAGTCGTTTTTCTTCTGTGTTCCGGTCTGTATGCAGGCGGTTGCCATAGGTCGATTCCATTATCATCACATCGGGCTTCAAATCATTTGCAACCTTGGCACCTGGAATGGTCCGTCCTCCGCTGAAAGACAAATCACCAGTTACCAGAATAGATTCTCCATCCGCCTCCAGCGAAAACATCACCGCACCAATAATATGACCTGCGCGATGTGCTGTAATTTGGATATCTCCAATATGCAGCACGCCATTTGCTGGAAACATCCGCAGCTCCTGGAGCAGTGCCTCCATCTGTTCTTCACTGTAAGGCATAAGTGTCTCATTTAATCGGCTTTGCTCCATCAAAATTTTATAGGAATCCTTCATCATAATTTGCATTAAATCAGCTGTCGGCGGAGTTAGAAATACAGGAGCGTCCGGATACATGGCATGAACCACCGGAAGTGCTCCAATATGATCCGCATGCGCATGTGTCACCAAAATCGCATCTGGCTTATCCAAATTCTCCAGCATTCCAAACATCGGAAGCACATCGTCCCCGCGCATCCGCATTCCCGCATCGATTAAAATACTCGTCCGGTCAAACTGAATATGTAAACAGGAGGCGCCAATTTCACTGCCTCCTCCTAAAACTGTAACCTTCATCTAATCACCTCTCTCGGGACTGGCTCTCTAACCCAGGCCGCCTGCTCGTCCATTCGCTCCAAAGCGGCTCGGACTATGATACAGACAGCTTGTCCCATTCTTATACTATATAGATTTCTTACGATGAATCTATTATAGCATGCATGTAGCGTTATTTTTCATTAGAGTATTCCAGAATATTGGCGGTTCAGGAAGCTTCTGTTACAGCGTTATTGCCAGACTGAGTGCAAAGGACGGCTCCAGCCATTCAAAAAAAACACAAGGAACAACGTTATCTCACGTCGTTTACTTGTGTTTTAAATCAATGCTGCCATTTTCAATTCCAAAGCTTCCGGCTTGAAGTAGAAACAGCAACTGCTCCAGCATCTAATGCTGCTTTCACCTGCTCTTCCTCTTTAATCAAACCGCCGGCAATGACAGGAATATCAATTTCTCCCGTTATCTCTTCAATCACTTCAGGCATCAGTCCAGGCAAGATTTCAACATAATCCGGATGAAATCGCTGAATAAGCTTAATGCTCTGTTCTAACGCCGCACTGTCCAAGATAAAAACACGCTGGATTGCCAGAAATTTATGCTTCTTAGCAGCGGCAATCACATTGCCGCGAGTTGTTAAAATCCCATCCGGCTTTATTTCACGCTGCAGAAATTCCATGCCGTACTCGTCCGCTTTCAATCCTTGGATCAAATCAAAATGGACTAATACCTTTTTATTTGCGCGATGAGCGTAATCAATCATACTCTTGAGCTGAACTAATCTGGATTCTAAAATAATAATATGTTCGTGATTGCTTTCCAATACTTTCTCAAAGTCCTTCATCCGCCGTACAGCAGGCAATACCCCATGCATCAAGACTTCCTCCCTTCATGCCCATCCGGTGATTGACGCGATTCCATTTCTTCCTTGGTATAAATAATCCGCATTGGATTCCCCCCTGCAAAAGCTCCAGCCGGGACATCTTTATGAACAAGTGTCGCAGCCGAGACAATCGCTCCATCACCGATATGCACCCCCGGCAATATCGTCGAATTGGCTCCGATCATAACCTCATTGCCAATATGCACCTCGCCTAGACGATATTCTGTAATTAAATATTCATGTGCTAAAATGGTAGTGTTATAACCGATAATGCTGTTATCTCCAACCTTGATTTTTTCAGGGAACATGGAATCAGGCATCGCCATTAAAGCAAAGGATGTACGTTCGCCTACTTTCATGCGCAACAGATGCCGATACAGCCAATTCTTCATTCTTAAAAAAGGGGTATATCGCGCAACCTGAATGACAATAAAATTCTTCACTATTTTAAAAAAAGATACGGTACTGTACATCTGCCATAGAGAATTTGCTTTATGATGAACCTTATACCTTTCCGTTCTCCGCATGCCTATTCACCTGCCACTGTCAATAAATCCCTCATTGTATCCAAATAATAGGTTGGATGATAGCTTTTTAAAAAGGCTTCCGTTTTCTCGGACCAGCTTACTGCCGCCGTTTGTGTGCCTGCCCGCTGTCCGGAAACAATGTCATGAAAATTATCTCCGACCATTAACGTTGTCTCCGGATCGGCATCCAGCAAACTCATTGCTTTTTCCACCGGTTCCGGATCAGGCTTTTTATTTACTACATCATCATAGGTAATGATGACCGAAAAGAAATCCGTCAGCTTGGTTAAATCCAGCCCCATCATCACCGTTTTTTTAATTTTTGTGCTGACGATTCCTAATGTAATATCCTTTTCATACAGCTGTTTGATTGTTTCATATACATCCGGAAAAGCTTCTACATAACGATCATGCTCTCTCATATTATACTCCCGGTACGCAGCGACCATTTGCTCAGACAGCCCCGGATTTATTTCATAAAAGGTTTCATTTAGCGGCGGTCCGTTAAGATGTTTTATTTCTTCCGGTGTAAACTGCATATCAAATTGTTGAAATGTATGTTCAAATGAAGCACGTATCAGCTCATTTGTATCAATCAACGTTCCGTCCAGATCAAACAGAATGGTACGAATGCTCATGATGCATTTTCCTTTCTTCTTTTTTCCAGAAATAAGCAAGCGTCATCGTTAAAATAATCGCTACCGATAACCGGATAATCAATAATGGCCAAACTGGAATACCAAGCGGAATAAAGACTAGTGTATCTTCGACGACTGCATGGCAGGATACCAGAAAAATCAAGGCTAAATACATATCCTTCTTTGGCACATTATCTTCCTTTACTGCCTGCATCATAAGACCTGCTCCATAAGCAAGTCCAATCGTCAACCCGGCAACCATCGTCATGGAAGCCCGTTTATCTATCCCCAGCAGATTCATAAACGGAGCGAATTTATTGGATAAGGCTGTCATCCAGCCCAGCTCCCGCATAACCTGCATAATAATCATTAACGGAATAACGATACAAGCTAGTTGAACAATTGCTGTCAGCGCAGCCTGCGCGCCATGGAGTGCAATCTCCCACCAATTATCCAGCACTACTTCATTACTGGAAATGAATCCATATTGAGCAAGCTCTGAACCGCCATTCCAGAATAAATTAATCAGTAGCCCGGAAATGACAGCCAGTCCGACCCGAATACCGACGATGACCCACCATCTTACTCCGACACTGGTTGCTACAGCAGATTCAATAAAAAGATTATGAGAGAACGACAGCATGACTGCCATAATAAAGACTTCCTTCACTGTAAAATCAAAGGAAATAATCGCTGCAATACCTGCATATAAATTCAAGCCATTCCCTAAAACAAGCGGAACAGCGGCTTCACCTGACAAACCGAATAACCCCATAAGCGGGGAGATGATATTCATAAACCAGGGGAAAACTGGTGTAAACTGTAAAATCGTTATAATTAATGTAATGGGGAAAATAACCTTTCCAAGCTTTAGTGTGGTCTTTAACCCCTCTTTCAATCCCCTGTAAAGCATCCCTTTCATTTTCTTACCTCATTTCAACTTAGACAATTCCATTACTTCTTTTTCTTCTTCTTTTTACCTTTATTTTTATTCGACGGCTTTGCCTGTTTCTTTTTCGCAGGCACGTCAAGGTAACGGACGTTGGATGTTTTTATCAGATACAGCATCATGATAACTCCTGCTACAATCGTTAGTATGGAAACAACCTGCGCCGTTCGCAGTTCACCAATAACATATAAACTGTCTGTCCGGAGTCCTTCGATATAGAACCTTCCAATCGAATAGGTAACGGCATACATTAAAAATACCATGCCGCGTTTTGGATTGATCCTGCGGAAAAACAGCAGTCCGAAAAATATCAGGAAATTCCAGACGGATTCATATAAAAATGTCGGGTGATACATCACACCGTCAATCACCATCTGATTCATAATAAAGTCCGGCAAATACTGATGGAAGCTCTCATAAGCCGCCTCGGAAATTGGCCCGCCATGCGCTTCCTGATTAACGAAATTCCCCCAGCGTCCAATTGCCTGACCTAAGATTAAACTTGGTGCAATCACATCAGCAAGACGCCAGAAAGAAATTTTCTTTACTTTTGTGAACACGATAGCTGTGAGAACCCCGCCGATAATAGCTCCATGGATAGCGATACCGCCCTCCCAGACGGCAATCATCTTCCAAAGCGGACCATTCGCATATTGTTCAAATTCAAAAATGACATAATAGATTCTCGCTGAAATAATCGCAATCGGCACAGCAAAAATAATGAAATCCATAATGGTTTCTTTGCCAAGGCCGACTCTTTCTGCTTCCCTCGTTGCTAAATAAACGGCTAATACGGCCCCAACGGCGATAATAATACCATACCAATAAATGGTTAATGGCCCCAGTTCTAAAAACACGCGATCAATAGGAGCGTCTGTCCCAGTCATCTATATCATCCTCCTATTGTGATTCCAAATCACCTTGTTCAATCATTTTAGTTAACCGATCCGAAAATTCCTCTGCTGTATTCACGCCCATCCGCTTCAGACGGAAATTCATGGCAGCTACTTCGATAATAACAGCAAGGTTTCTTCCTGGTCTGACCGGTATCGTTGCTTTTGGCAAATGAACATCCATGATCTTCATGGTATCTTCATCTAAGCCTAAACGGTCGTACTGCTTCTTTTCATCCCAGATTTCCAATTGAATCACCATCGAGATCCGCTTTTGACTGCGGATGGAGCTGGCTCCAAATAATGTCATGACATTGATAATCCCAAGTCCCCGAATCTCCAGCAAATGCTCAATAAGAGCCGGTGCATTGCCAATCAGACTCTCATAATCCTCCTGCCGGATTTCCACATTATCATCCGCTACAAGACGATGCCCCCGCTTGACTAATTCAAGCGCTGTCTCACTTTTACCGACACCGCTTTGGCCGATAATTAAGACGCCGACACCATAAATATCGATTAACACACCATGTACCGCAGTAAATGGCGCAAATTTAGATTCTAAATAATTGGTTAAACGGCTCAATACACGCGTGGTTGTCCGCGGTGATTGTATGATAGGAACGCCAGAGTGCTTCGATGCTTCAAAAAATTCTTCCGGTACATCCATCCCGCGGGAAATGATAATCCCCGGTGTTACATCCGTACATAGATTTTCAGCACGCTGCTTTCTCTCCGCTGCATTCAAACCCAGAAAATAAGCTAATTCTGTCTTTCCGATCAATTGCAGGCGTTCTCTGGGATAATAATCAAAAAAGCCAGTCATTTCTAATCCCGGACGTGAAATATCACTTGTGATAATCTCACGATGAACCCCTTCTTCTCCTGCTACCAATTGCAAATTAAACCTGTCCAATAAATCTTTTGTACAGACGGTTGATACCATTTTGAAGCTCCTCTCTTCAACAAAGCTAACTGATATACATTTTAGCATAATCCATTTAAAAAACGTAGGGGAGAAGTTTTGGTATTATCAAATTATTTTTGTTGAATAGGATAAGCCTTAACAGAGGAAAGTATGTGTTATTTTGAAAATGCGCTTCCCCATAAAACGAAGCTGTCAACAAATGTACAGTATACATTCGTTGACAGCTTCTTCATTTGAAAACTTATTCTACGTGCTGCGGCGTCTTTTGCCCCAGCTTCACTGTTACAGCCCCCAATAAATAATAGTGATAGTATGATCAAAAAAGTCATTTCTTCATTAATTTTCCTAACCTTTTCACATCATTTTTATCCGGTCTTTTCAAGCTGCTATTAAAATTTTTCTGCTTCCGATTTAGACAAGCACTTATATTATTTCTCTTGCACTTCACGTAACGGAAACCGTTATACTTATCAGTAAAGGAGCTGATTAAAATGTATACCATCGGTGAATTCGGAGCAAAAACCGGATTTTCAACCCGGACGCTGCGTTTTTATGAGGAGCTTGGGATTCTTTACCCAAGTAAAAGAAATGAGAGTGGCCATCGATTATATAGCTTGGAAGAACTCACTATCTTACAGCGTATTCAATCATTAAAGTTTATAGGATATTCGCTTCAAGAAATCAAAGAAATGCTGGATAAAGAAGAAATCACGTTAGAAAATTTTACTGACTCCCTCCCTGTTCAAAGAACGGTTTTGGTGCATAAACGCGAAGAATTAGACCGTGCCATTGCAGCTATTAATCATGTGCAAGCACTTTTAGATGATGATTTTCCATTAGATTGGACGGTCCTCACCTCGCTGCTTCACGGGATGGAATTTGAAGAAGAGCAAAAAGAATGGATGAAGGAGCATTTTCCAGATGATTTTGCATCACTTTTCACAGATATCCCAAAGGAAGAACGTGAAAAATTAGATAGAGAATGGCTTTCCATTTTGGCCGAGGTAAAAAGGCTGATGCGAGAAAATGTTCCTCCGCATGCCCCAGAAACGCAACAGGTATTTTTAAATATCAATGATTTATTTATGAGACTCGTCCCTGAAGATGTTATCTCAGAAAATATCGATAAATGGGAGGAGCAATTGGAATCTGCTGAAGCAGATGATTTTGTAGCTCCGACTTTTTGGTCGAAAGAGGAAGAAGCTTATATGGAGGAAATCGCTAAAGCGATGGAACAGAAGTATAAAGAGAGTGAAGGGAAATAATGGACTGAAAAAGTCCGAAAGAGCTCACTATCTACACTGAATCACTTCGGACTTTTTCATTCGATATTTTTATATGTACTTTTCAAGAAAAATATAATTCTGTAAGCCTTCCCCAATCTATTTCATTTGAAACATTGATAAAGTATGGCGCTTGCCATGCTTGTGTTTTTTTTTGCAGCGTTATTTAACGACTTTTCCCAAGAAGGATATACTCTTATTGCCATTTTCCCTTTGTTATCAATCGTTCTTAATATTCTTTTTTCTAAAAGCAAGGACTTTGGAAAAATAAACTGACCTTTCAGGTCTTTATCTATAATTGAAATCATTATTTTATCAGGACTTTCACTATACGCATAAGCCTGATTACGCTGATTTACATCTTTTTCCCAGAAAACAACAAAGTAGCCTTTTTTCTTTGGTGTTCGTTTAGCTAAGCGGCTCCTATACATCGTTTCATGAATCGTAAAAGTAGTCCCTTCATATTCCATATTTTGCGGCTCATTCACTATATTTGTGATGTCATCATCTGTGCCAGAAAGCAATGATTTGATTAGGTTTATCGATTTTAGCATTTTTTCTTCTCCTTCCTTTTTTATCCCCCTCGCCCTCAGAGCAGCGGTATCTTGACAATATCCGTTTTAGTACACAAAGAAAAAGCCAGGCAATAACCTGGCCTTCCCTTTTATCGTCGTATATCCCGGACAACACTGTTTAAAATCATCGAAATCAATGAAATCACAATCGATGCGATAAACGCCGTTCCAAACCCGTCAATGACAAAGGAAGGTCCGATAAGCGCCTGCGTAATCATCAATATAATCGCATTGACCACAATTAAAAACAATCCAAATGTAATCACCGTAATGGGCAATGTTAAAATAACCAAAATCGGCTTCACAAACATATTCAGGATGGCTAAAATAACACTTGCTAACAGCGCTGTGCCAAATCCATCCAGCTGAAATGAATCAAAAATCTGGGCAACTGCTATCAGCGCGACAGCATTTAATACTAATGAAATAACCCCCCGAAGTAACATTAATACACGTCTCCTCTAGGCATAATAAATGCAGCAATCAGATAAACAATTGCCAATGTAGAAAAGCTCGGGATAAGCAGAATCAAGAAAATAATCCGGAGCAGGGTCGGATCCACATTTAAATACTCTCCTATTCCGCCAAGGACACCAGCTAATATTTTATTGGTTTCGGAACGATATAATTTTTTCATGAAAGTACCTCCTCAGGTAATTGTTTTGCCATCTATTTATTCATGGATATGTGTGCTTCTACTGGTATATACGAAAATAGAAATGAAAAAGTTTCATTTCTATTTTCCCTCTCCCTATTCTTTTTAAACAAAACAATTAGTTGGAGCTGTTCTTTTCAAAATCCCAAGTATAAAAACGTTCCATCGCCTGATGCTCAATCAGTTCATTTTTCACTTCTTCATCGATTTCATCCATCTGTTTAAACCAGCCAAACATGCCTGCTACCTGAGAATCATGAGACAGAACCGTTTGCAGCTTTTTATCAAACGTATCATGGACATCATTCACGATATCAGGGCTTCCTAAATCCTCTTCATGACCATTGGAAAAGGCTTGTGCCCATACTTTTGGTCTTTTCTCAGGAGTCATATCTTCTACAGCCTGAATCGCAGCTGCTCCCAAGGAATTATGATCCGGGTGCACAGCATAGCCGGGATAGTGTGTAATCACAAGAGAAGGTTTAATTTCTTCTAAATAGCTTCTTAAATGATCGGCCACCTCTTGTTTATCTTCAAATTCAATCGTTTTATCACGGTATCCGAGCATTTTCAGTTCCATATCTAACGTTTCACATGCCTGCTTCAACTCTTTTTTACGAATTTCAGGCAAGGATTCCCGATTTGCAAATGTCGGATTCCCCATATTCCTCCCCATTTGTCCTAACGTTCCACATAAATATGTTACTGGCACTCCATCTCTTCGAAACTGTGCGATGGAACCAGAAGCGCCGAATGCTTCATCGTCTGGATGCGGATAAATAACTACTACATGTTTCTCCATTACGTTCACCTATCTTTCTAGAATCAAGCTATATCCTTCGTTTTTTATTGATGAAAAGGCGTCTCACTAATTTCTAATGCCACCATTAACCGGCCTTCTCTGTCATGACCGGCCAGCAGCAATTGGTCTTCCTGATAAATCGTCCAGTCGGTCAGTCCTTCTGCATAAATCCAGCCAAGCTCCATTTTCAAACCAACACGATAGGAGTTCCCTTCTCCTATAATCTTTGCCTGTTTATAGGTTACTTTTGCATTACGTATATATGCACCAACGGTATAGGCATTGGCGTCTAAATGATTCGCATAAGCTCCATTTGTTGTTTCCAAATGAACATACACTTCTTTATTTAAGTAACTGTCCAGCGCCTGCTGAACTTTTTCAATTTCTATCGGCTTCATGTTTCAACCTCCACTTCTTATTCTTTTACTCTATCGAAATGCGGACAAATCGTCAATTAGATAGCTTATTCATACGAAAACAACGCTTTAAGCTGATTTAAAAATTACATTTGCACCCTATTCGTAAGATATTTACGTTTTATTATACCATAGTATTCTGATTGGATTGCAAATGTATGATGAAATAAACTATTTTTTCTCCAACAGCATTGTGATTTGCCTTAAAAACATTGTATCTATCTGCAAATGTTTTTACAGTCTGTGATTCTGTGATAAAACAAAGTCCATCTAAAGAGCAAAATTGCACTCTAAAGATGGACCGGCTATCCTCTATTTACTGCTGACTTTCTCTTTCAGCATGTCCTTCATACGTTCCTTATCGCGCTCTAACACAGGGCCAAGATACTTTCCTGTATAAGAAACATCTGCCTGTTCTGCGATTTTTTCCGGCGTTCCCTTCGCGATAATCTGACCGCCGCGGTCTCCGCCTTCCGGACCTAAATCAATAATATGATCCGCACTTTTGATGACATCCAGGTTGTGTTCGATAATTAAGACAGAATCCCCATTATCTACAAGTCTCTGCAGAACCTCCAGCAGACGGCGGATATCGGCAGAGTGAAGTCCTGTTGTCGGCTCGTCCAGAATATAAAATGTCTTTCCGTTAGAGCGTTTATGCAATTCACTCGCCAATTTCACACGCTGTGCTTCCCCGCCGGATAATGTCGTTGCCGGCTGACCTAACTTAATATATCCTAAGCCGACATCATAGATCGTTTGCAGCTTCCGTTTAATTTTTGGAATCGCAGAGAAAAACTCCAGTGCTTCTTCAATACGCATTTCCAAAACATCAGATATGCTTTTACCTTTATACTTCACTTCCAATGTTTCCCGGTTATAACGTGCTCCGTCACAAACCTCACAAGGGACATACACATCGGGAAGGAAATGCATTTCAATCTTGATGATTCCATCGCCGCGGCAGGCTTCACAGCGTCCGCCTTTAACGTTGAAGCTGAAACGGCCTTTTTTATAGCCGCGTATCTTCGCCTCATTTGTCTGGGCGAACACATCACGAATATCATCAAATACCCCGGTGTACGTCGCCGGATTGGAACGCGGTGTTCTCCCGATTGGAGACTGGTCGATATCAATGACTTTTTCAATATGCTCGATGCCTTTTATGCTTCGATATTTCCCTGGTTTTACTTTTCCTTTATATAATTCTTTTGCTAAGGATTTATAAATGATCTCATTAACCAGCGTACTTTTCCCTGAACCGGAAACCCCTGTGACAACGGTCATCAGACCAATCGGAATTTCAGCTGATACGTTTTTTAAATTATTTTCCGAAGCGCCGGTAACTTTTATTTTGCGTTTATCCGCTTTTTTACGTTTTGACGGCACAGGAATAAATTCTTTTCCAGATAAATAACGGCCCGTTAATGAATTCTCATTTGCCTTCACATTCTCCGGCGTATCACTGGCAACAATCTCCCCGCCATGCTCACCGGCGCCAGGTCCGATATCAATCAGCCAGTCCGCCGCAAGCATCGTATCTTCATCATGCTCCACCACAATCAGCGTATTATCTAAATCACGCATCTGTTTGAGTGTTTCAATCAGACGGTCATTATCCCGCTGATGCAGTCCGATAGAAGGCTCATCCAGCACATAAAGCACTCCTGTCAACGCAGAACCGATTTGTGTCGCCAGACGGATCCGCTGTGCTTCCCCTCCGGAAAGTGTTCCTGCTGAACGGGACAGCGTTAAATAATCCAAGCCGACATTATTTAAGAATGACAGCCGGTTATCTATTTCTCTTAAAATCAATCGTGCAATCTGACGGTCCTTTGCACTCAATTCAAGCTGCTTAAAGAAATCCATTGATTCCAGGATAGAAAAATCTGTTACCTGACTGATATGCTTCCCGTCAATTAATACAGCAAGCGCCTCTTTATTGAGACGGTTCCCTTTACAGGTTGGACAATTTTTCTGCGCCATATATTTTTCTAATGTCTCACGGATAAAATCCGAAGAAGTTTCTTTATATCTGCGTTCTACGTTCTTTAACACACCTTCAAATGCAACATCCTTCGTACGGGAGCTGCCAAAATCATTTTCATAATGAAAGTGGATTTTTTCTTTCCCGCTTCCATATAAAATTTTATCCATTTGTTCCTCAGGGATATCCTTCACTGGAACATCCATCGAAATGCCATAATGGTCGCAGACGCTTTTCAATAGCTGCGGGTAATACTGCGAGCTGATTGGCTCCCATGGTGCGATAGCATGCTCATTTAACGTCTTATCCCAATCCGGAATAACCAATTCCACATCGACCTCCAGCTTGGTGCCCAGCCCATCACAGCTTGGACACGCGCCAAAGGGGCTGTTAAAGGAGAATAAACGCGGCTCTAATTTCCCGATAGAGAAACCGCAAATCGGACAGGCATGGTTTTCACTGAATAACAATTCTTCATCATCAATAACGTCCACGATTGCATTGCCTTCTCCCAGCTTCAGTGCTGCTTCCAGGGAATCACTCAGCCGGCTTTCGATGCCGCTTTTAATAACAATACGGTCGATAACCACCTCGATAGAGTGCTTTTTATTTTTCTCCAGATTAATATCATCCGCAACCTCCATCATATCGCCATCAATTCGAACACGCACATAACCTTGCTTTTTCAAGTCCTCTAATACTTTAACATGTTCCCCTTTTCTGCCGGATACGACCGGAGCCAAAATCTGCATTTTCGTTCTCTCCGGATATTCCAGAACCCGGTCAACCATCTGCTGTACAGTCTGCGAGCTGATCTCGATACCGTGCTTCGGACAGGTCGGCTTCCCTACGCGTGCAAAAAGCAAACGCAAATAATCATAAATCTCGGTCACTGTTCCGACTGTCGATCTCGGATTTTTGCTGGTTGTTTTTTGGTCAATCGAAATTGCCGGAGACAAGCCCTCAATCACGTCCACATCCGGCTTGTCCATCTGTCCCAGAAATTGTCTTGCATAGGCAGACAGCGATTCTACGTATCTGCGCTGTCCTTCTGCATAAACGGTATCAAAGGCAAGGGAGGATTTCCCGGAACCAGAAAGCCCTGTAAGAACCACTAATTTATTTTTAGGAATATCCACATCGATATTTTTTAAGTTATGCGCTCTGGCACCTTGGATTTTTATAGATTTACTTGGCATAAAAAATTCATCCTTCCGCTTTAAGCTCCAAGAGAACATCTCTTAATTCTGCTGCTTTCTCGAAGTCTAGATTTTTGGCTGCCTGCTTCATTTCTTTTTCCATATTTTCGATGACTTTCTGCTTCTCTTTCTTCGTCATCTTCTTCATTTGCTTCGCTTCCGATTCATACGTTTCCGGTGCTTCCGCAGCAATTGTTGCCTGGATAACGTCGCGTACTTCCTTGCGAATCGTTTGCGGGGTAATGCCGTGTTTTTCGTTATATTCCTGCTGAACCATACGGCGGCGTTCTGTTTCATCAATTGCTTTTTGCATCGAATCGGTCATCTTATCAGCATACATAATAACTTTACCCTGTTCATTTCGTGCGGCACGACCCATCGTCTGAATCAGCGAACGCTCGGAACGAAGGAAGCCTTCTTTATCCGCATCCAAAATGGAAACTAAGGATACTTCCGGAATATCCAGCCCTTCCCGGAGCAGGTTGATTCCGACAAGCACATCATATTTCCCGACACGCAAATCACGGATTACTTCAATCCGCTCTAATGTTTTGATTTCCGAATGCAGATAAGCTACTTTTATCCCGATTTCTTTCAGGTAATCTGTTAAGTCCTCTGACATTTTCTTCGTTAACGTCGTAATCAACACGCGTTCATTGCGTTCCGTCCGCTTATTGATTTCACCTATTAAATCATCGATCTGCCCTTCAATCGGACGGACCTCCACCTCTGGGTCCAGTAAGCCGGTCGGACGGATGATTTGCTCTGTCATTTCTGGTGAATGCTCTAATTCATACGGTCCCGGTGTCGCCGAAACATAAACCAACTGATTGGTCTTTTCTTCAAATTCTTCAAACCGCAGCGGGCGGTTATCCATCGCAGAAGGCAAGCGGAAGCCATGATCCACTAATACCTGTTTCCGGGCCTGGTCCCCGTTATACATACCGCGAATCTGCGGCAGCGTCACATGGGACTCATCAATAATTACTAAAAAGTCCTCTGGAAAGAAATCCAGAAGTGTATAGGGCGTTGCTCCCGCTTCACGCAGTGTCAGCGGACGTGAATAGTTTTCAATCCCGGAACAAAAGCCCATTTCCCGCATCATTTCTAAATCATAATTGGTCCGCTGCTCGAGACGCTGCGCTTCCAGCAGCTTCCCGGCATCGTTTAATTCCTTCAACCGGTCTTCTAATTCTTTTTCAATATTTTTAATCGCAATTTTCATTTTCTCTTCACGGGTCACAAAGTGAGAAGCCGGGAAAATAGCTACATGCTCTCTGTCGCCGATGATTTCTCCCGTCAGCGCATCGACTTCACGGATCCGGTCGATCTCATCTCCGAAAAATTCTACCCGGATACAATGCTCCTCATGAGATGCCGGGATAATTTCCACGGAATCCCCGCGCACACGAAACGTCCCGCGCTGAAAATTAATATCATTTCTTGCATATTGAATATCTACTAATTCCCGCAGAAGCTGATCTCTTTCTTTTTCCATGCCAAGTCTAAGGGACAGCACCTGGCTTCTGTATTCTTCCGGGTTACCTAAACCGTAAATACACGACACACTCGCTACGATCAATACATCGCTTCGTTCAAAAAGCGCCGATGTCGCAGAGTGGCGCAATTTATCTATTTCATCATTGATGCTGGCGTCTTTTTCAATAAACGTATCGGTAGAAGGCACATACGCTTCCGGCTGATAGTAATCATAATAGCTCACAAAATACTCTACCGCATTGTTTGGAAAGAACTCTTTAAACTCACTGTAAAGCTGTCCTGCCAGTGTTTTATTATGTGCAATAACAAGCGTCGGCCGGTTGATTTCTTTCACCACATTGGACATCGTAAATGTTTTCCCCGTTCCAGTAGCACCGAGTAACGTCTGATGATGCTGGCCGGCAAGTACCTTATCTACAATTTCCTGAATAGCTGCCGGCTGATCACCCGCAGGCTCATAAGCAGAAACTAACTCAAATTGCTCATTCATCCTATTTCCTCCGTTCCATACCATAGCTATTTTCTATTATATCCTTTTCTCAAAAAACGAACAAGTATTCGTTCTTGTTTTTAAGAAATTATATATTTTTTTATATTATTATTGAAATAACCTCTATTTTCATTATAGCCTTTCTGTCAATCTTTCAATCCTCGTTTTATTGTTATAATCAAATAAGAATGCTTGGATGCAGCAGTAAACCACTGTTCCAAGCATTCTTATGTTAAGAGGCGTTTGTATTCTTTTCTCTTCTAGCTTTAAAAGGCTCTTCAGCAAATTGAAAGCCTAAGGAATGGTGCTCTCCTTCATACAGAGATCCTTGTACAAAACGAACCTCTTCCTCATGGTTCAAAACTTCCATTTTAATATAAGCTCCGCTTCCCTGCAGTGCTTCATAAAAAGCTTGGCTTGTCCGTACGTTTTTCCCGCCGACTCTGTAAATGACCTCGCCAGTCTCTATTTCCAGCCTGTCTGCCGGACTGCCAGGCAGCACGCCAACCACTCTCAGGCCTTTGGCATGCGGCTGATAGTACGGACGGCGCAAACGGTCTCCTTCGCGATAGCGATAATTCAAATACTCTTTTCCGATAATCGCCAAAATTATCGCAGCCAGGGAAAGGTACGGGATAAATACTCCGCCGACAGCAATAAGTAAAATACCGATTGCTAAAAAGGTATTTGCTTTTGCCAGCTTGTAAATCGCATCCTGATGAAAATGTCCTTTTGCTTTATAGTTAAACCCAATCAAAAATGGAATCAGTGCTAAGCCTAAGCTGGATTCTCCAATGGATAAATACGGCCACCAGGGAGCAAAGGAAGTAATTAATCCTTCAGGCACAAGCATCAGCAGAGGAACAACCGTTAATCGTTTGATTTGCTGTTCGCCTACCCAGACACCGCGGTCACTCAGCGTAATTCTTGGAAACGTATCTTGCTTTTCAATACGTTTAATGAACAGGGATTCTACAAAAAGAAGCAATCCCGCTAATACAGCTAACGCCGGAAGACTGCTTTCGTAAAACAAGGAATAATCAATGACATCTTGCATGTCAATAAGATACGGTGCAAAAAACAAAATAAGAAAAGTCAGCCCAAGTGTATAGCTGGGAGACAATAATGTAAAATGCGTACTGATGCTTAATACAACAAAGCTTAACGCTAAAACGAGAAGTGTTTCATAAGAGAATACCATGCCTGTGCCAATAATGACGGCAGAAATCAGTATTCCGCTGATTAAGGAGACAAGCCAGGTCCGATGCCACTCCATAAACTTCGGATATATTTTTATCCCAAAATCGTACCGCTCCCGTTTGATTCGAAAATAACTTGCCATCGTCAATATAAATAAAAACCAGTATAATGCCGGATTCAGAAAAAATTTGCCTATACCTTTTGCCAATTCAATAAGCCATGCTTCCGCCAATACTCTTCACCTGCTTTGCAAATACAATTTGTTCATCCATCACATAGTGGTGGATGAACAAATCTCTTATTTTATCACGGAGAATCGCCCGTAAATCTTCCGTCTCAAAATAGAAAGTGGAAATATAATTAGTCAGAGGGGAGTTAACGGGCGCTAACTCCCTGAATCATTTAGGCTAATTCAGCGAGAGAAAAGCAACAACTCCCGCTGAATGAAGTTTCGTTTTATTGATAAAGTTCTTCTAAAGAGCGTTCCAGCTGTCGGTCGTCCTCTCCGTCCCGAATCTTTTCAATAACCTGTGTTTCAATTAAACCGCCTGTTTCTTCGTCTACTTCTCCAGTTGTTTCCAAGTCATTATCTTCCTGAAATTCTTCTACAGCTTGCTCTGTTTCTTCACTGAAATAACCGTCTGTTCTTCCAGTATCATATCCCAGTCCAGATAACATCACTTGCATATTTGCCACTGCTTCGCTTGTATGGTCAAACGTGAGCGGCTCGTCATCTGTCACTTGAATCGGAGTAGAGTAGTAGTAATCATCCTGCCTTTGTTCGACGGTCGGTTCCACTCCTTTTCCATCAATCCACTCGCCGCCAGGAGACAGCCATTTAAGAGTTGTCATTTTAATAGAACTGTCATCCCCAAGCGGAATAGCCTGCTGTACGGTACCTTTTCCAAAGCTTGTTTCTCCCACAACATCATAATCAAGCTCTTTCATAGCAACAGCGACAATTTCAGAAGCAGAGGCACTGCCTTCATCAATTAACACGCTGATTGGATAATCTTTCGCCTCATCCAGATTAGACACATACTCTTCTGCATTTCCATTCGCATCCTCGATTTGCAGATAAGGCATATCACTTGGAACAAATTGCTGTAAGATTTCTTCCGCAACATCTAACAGTCCGCCCGGGTTCCCGCGAACATCAATGACTAGACCGTCAATATCCTGCTCTTCCAGATCTGCCAGCTGTTCTTCAAATTCTTCTCCTGTATGTTCAGAGAAGTTTGTGATTTGAATAACTCCTGTATCCTTGCCATCTTCTGATTCCACTTCACTATATACGGTTTCCACCGGAATCGTATCTCTTTGAATCGTTACTTCAAATGGATCCGAAGTACCTGAACGCTGTATTTCTAAAACAACATCGGTTCCTTTTTCTCCGCGGATTTTAGCAACTGCCTCGTTTACATTCAATCCTTCTAAACTCTCTCCGTCCACACTTAAGACCTGGTCATTTGGACGCAGCCCTGCTTTTTCCGCAGGTGATTCTTTCATTGGCGACATAATGGTTATATAGCCGTCTATCTCACTGACCTCCGCACCAATTCCTTCAAACGAAGACTCAATCTGCTCGTTGAACTGCTCCATCATTTCACTATCTAAGTAAGAAGTATGCGGGTCTTCCAGCGTCGAAAGCATCCCTTCTATAGCGCCTTCCACCAGTTCATTATCATCAACATCTTCTATATAGTTTGATTTGATTAAATCAAAGGTTTGAGAAATCTTGTCTAAATCTGCCGGTAATTCAGCAGATGATTCTTCCTCGGCATTATCAGTTTCATTTTCTGAATTCGTTATTTCCAAAGGAGCGTTCCCCTCTGAATTTTGAGCTAATTTAACTCCGCCGTAGCCCCCTAACACACCGATAAGCAGAGCACCAATTAATATCAGTATGATTTTAGTTTGATTAAGCTTCATTTCTACACCTCTTTGTTGCTTCAAAAGCTTCCATCCAGCTCCGAAGTTGAATTAATATATCTATCACAAGCAGCAAATCATTTAGAAAAACTGATATTCGTAAAAATCATTTAAAAAGCGTATGTTCCTATATAAAAATAAAGACACTTCTCAAGTAAAACAAAGCATATTTATTTTCTAATAAAGAAATCATATCATGTTATCCAGTGAATGACTATGATTTTACACACAAACATTATCTAGAACCTTTCTTTTGAATAGACTATTCAGAACATTCTTCTGGCAGCTTTATTTAATAACAAGAAATCCGAACTAATTCACATTCTGCCTAAAAGCAAATGAAGTACTAGTTCGGATTTATTATTTGATAAATTTCTATTTATTTAGCTTTGAATTAATTCAAGTAGCCTGCCGGGTCAACCGGGTTCTTATAGCCTCCAGGGTGAATTTCAAAATGGAGATGGACACCAGTGGAACCTCCCGTATTGCCCATTACAGCGATTTGATCGCCTTGGCTCACCGTCTCGCCATTAGATACCGTAAAGCTATCCAAATGTGCATATAAGGTCGTATACTCCTGGCCGTTTATATTATGCGTAACCATCACCGTATTGCCATAACCACTCATTGAACCAGTATAAGCCACCACACCATCAGCAGCTGCACGAATTACTTTATCCGCTTCTCCGGCTTGCCCAAAATCCATTCCGTTATGCGGTCTGACATCTCCATGTATCGGATGTACACGATTCGGATCAAAAGGAGAAGTGGTCGGCCCGGAGGTTGGTCGAATAAAACCAGAACGATTGCTTGGCGCAGCATCTTCTGATTTCACCTCACCAGAAGCTCCGCTGGCTACTTGCACGTCCACATCACTTTCTTCTTCCTGCTGTTCTGTTTCTTCTTCACTGGAAGTATCTTCACTCTCTGATTCTTCCTCTGCCGGCTGGCTCTCTTGTTCCTGCTCTTCACTTTCTTCTTCCTGCTGCTCTGATTCTTGTTCACTTTCTGCCGCAGCTCGACGCGCTTCTTCCGCCTGACGTTCTTCTTCTGCCTTGCGCTCTGCTTCGGCTTCTGCCTCAGCACGTGCTTTCTCTTCTGCTTCCTTCTGTTCCAGATCATCCTTTTTACTTTGAGCAGACTCTAATGCAGATTGCTTCGCTGCTGCCTGAGCGTCAATCAGCTGCTGCTCCTCCTCAGCTGATAACTTCACTTCTTCCATTTCATCGTACTCAATTTCTAAGTCAGCTAATAACGTTTCTTTATCAGATATTTGTTCATCTAATTGGTCTTGCAATGCAAGCAGGTCATCATGCTGATCTTCAAGCGCTGCTTTATTTTCTTCTACAGCAACCTTATTTTCCTCAACCGTCACTTTACTTGCTTCCAGTTCCCCTTTATCGTCTTCCAGCTGCGCCTTATCATTAGCCTGTTCTTCCATAATAGATCTGTCAGAATCCATTACTTTATTCACCGCGGTACTGCGAGAGACGAATTCACTGAAATTTTGTGCACCAAAAATAACCTCTAAGTATTGAATTTCTCCACCATTCTGCTGAATACTGCGGAGACGGTCTTTAATGAGCGCATCTCGCTGTTCGATTCGCTCTTCTAAATCTACTATGTCTTCTTCTAATTCCTCTATACGATTAGACAATTCCTCTATTTCATCTGTTAAACTTTCAATCTCCTGATTGGTTGCTTCAATCTCGCCTTCTTTATCAGCGATATCTGATTGTGTCCGGCTCAATTCTTCATCTATGGATGAGATTTCACTTTCCACGTCACTTTGTTCTTTTTTGTTTGATTCAAGCTTTTCCTCCGAATCATCTTTCTTTTTCTTTGCTTCCTCTTTTTCCGATTCCAAATCAGACTTCTCTTTCTCCAGTTCGTTAATTTCATCTTCTACATCTTTTACAGACTCTGCTGAAACAGAATGTATTGGTGTCGTGACTGTGAGCAATGTAACCAGGCTGAATGCCGCAAGTGCTCTCAAGCTTCTCATATGTTGTTCCCCTCTCCATTTTGTTTCTGCTTTATAGTAAATTGTGATTTTTTTATCAGCTGAAAACTGCCCCCTATGTCTTTCTGCTCAGCTGACTATTCTATTTTAGAAAAACTCGTATTCACTGCGTTTGCAGCAAATGCGAGTTTTTCTTATTTTCCCTATATGGAACATAATCTTTATTTCTTTTGTATGCTAGACTTTTAAGAATTTACGTACACTCATCACGCTTCCCCAAACGCCGATTACTGCTCCTATCAGCAGTACCATCCCGGACAGCTGCCAAGCAAATGGATTGAATGGCAGAAGGTCTATAAATCGGAAGGTATTCGTTATACCTGGTAAGTTATGATAAATATAATAATAACCTCCCACGATAACGGCCATTGGGGTTATGGAACCAAGTATCCCTAACAGTGCCCCTTCCACAAAGAACGGCCAGCGAATAAAGGAATTCGTTGCTCCTACTAATTTCTGAATGCCAATTTCGGTACTTCTTGCAATAATTGTTATCTTGATTGTATTTGAAATTAAGAAAATAGCTGTAAATACCAGCGCTATAATCAATGCCATTCCAATTGCTCTTGCATAATTATTAAATTGGAAAAGCCGATCAACTACTTCTTGGCCATATAATACATCTTCTACGCTGTCTAACTCGCTGATTTGATTGGCAATAGCCTCTGTTTCCTCAGGAATGCCAGCTTCCACGATATATACATGGTTCAACGGGTTGTCCTGCTCCAGCATGACCCACGCCTGGCCGTCATCTCCCATACTGTCAATTAAGCTTTTTAATTCATTATCATTGGAAGAAAATTGAACCTCTGCCACACCATCTATCTGTTCAATTTCTTCACCGAGTTCGACAATTTGATCTTCATCTGCCGTTAATTCAATTAGCGTACTGATTTGTACATCCTGCTCGATATTCCTTGCCATTTGGTCAAGGTTCAGAACTAAAGCCAAAAATACAGCTACAAGAATTAAGGTTGTGGTTACGGCCGCAATGGAGGCAAAGGTCATCCAGCCATTCCGGAATATGTTTTTCATACCTTCACGTATATGTCTTAACAATGTTCTAAACTTCATAGCCGTAGTCACCCCGCTGTTGATCTCGTACAATATTCCCATCTTCAATTGCAATGACACGACGTTTAATTGTATTAACAATATGTTTACTGTGAGTTGCCATGATTATGGTTGTACCTTTTGAATTAATGTCTTCTAAAACTTCCATAATTCCCCATGAAGTATCCGGGTCCAGGTTTCCTGTCGGTTCATCGGCTATTACAACCTTAGGGTTATTTACAATCGCCCGTGCAATTGCCACACGCTGCTGTTCCCCGCCAGATAATTCACTTGGAATCATTTTTGCTTTATCCTCTAATCCTACAAGCTGCAAGACTTCTGACACTCTGCGTTTAATACTTTTTGGCGACGTTTCGATTACTTCTAAAGCAAACGCCACATTTTCATAGACTGTCAGTTTTTGCAGAAGTTTGAAATCCTGAAAGACAACCCCTATATCACGACGCAAGTATGGGATATGCCTTTCTTTTATTTTACTTAATTCTCGTCCATTAATGATTATCTTACCTTTTGTCGGCTTTGCTTCACGATAAATCAAACGAATAAAGGATGATTTACCAGCCCCGCTCGGCCCGACAAGATAAACAAATTCACCACGATCGATATGTATATTTATATCGTTCAGTGCTGTCACACCATTACTATATGTTTTGGATACATTCTCCATTGTTATCATTTCATGACCACCTAATTTAATATATTATTTCCGCTTATGACTTTAACCGTTACTGATATCTGTCTGATTAACTGCCAAAAAAATACATATTTTGCAAGATCTATCTATTTATATATTTCTGTTATATTTTTATTTCTGCTATTTTATCTCTATCTTTTTATATCATTAGAATTCATTTAAATAGATTTAAACGACCAAAAATAATTATAACATCTCTGTGTATTTTATGATGAAAAAATCGTATTACATTTTTATTTCAATTCGACAACTCTTGTAACAATCAAAAAAGAACACTAATTAAGCTCGGCATAGAGCGGTTTAACACAGCTTCTTATAATCGACAATTTTTTATGTTTACTAGTTGAAAAGGTTTTGTTTTAAAGGATAACGGGTAATTGAGCGGTTTGTGCTAAAACGACGGATTTTGGAATTTTTGAAAGGCTGGAGGGTACACTGTATTTCATGAAGAAGATTGATTTTTATCATTATTTCTATTTGAACATTCAAGTAAAAAGCAGCATTAACCCGCTATACCTAATAAACGAAGAACTATGAATGTAAACCTGATAACGACGAAATATCAATGCTTTTAAAATACTTTTTTTAAATAAAATGAGAAGAAGAGACACAGACGCTTGCCGTAAAGCAAACGTCTGTCCGTCCCTATTGTTCAATTAACCAGGATGCCAACTCTTCTAAGTCTTGTCCTTCTACTTGCGACTGCGGCGGCATGCTGCCTATACCTTCTTGGACGATATCCTCAATTTGTTCCTGAGAATATTTTGACCCAATATCAAGCAGTTCAGGACCGCCATTTCCAGAAAGGTCAGCACCATGACAGTTAGCACAGTTATTGCGATACACTTCCTCGCCAGCTTCTAAATTTTCAGCTGAATCGCTGTTGGTATCGTCTGCATTACCGCAAGCTCCCAGAATAATAACCATTCCCAGGAACAAGGCAGCTAATCCTTTTTTCATCGCCTCAATCCTCCTTGCCAGTTGCTACTATTAGTATATCTGCTTCGGTTTCATTCTACATAAATCATTATGAACAAAAAAGGACAATTGGTGTTTATTTCATTTGGGAACGGAGATATCCGTCAATAAATATATCCAGATTACCGTCCATTACTGCCTGCGTATTCCCTGTCTCCACATCTGTTCTATGATCCTTGACCATTGAATACGGGTGGAAAACATACGAACGAATCTGGCTTCCCCAGCCAATTTCCATTTGTTCTCCGCGAATTTCTGCTAGTTCTTGCCGCTGTTTTTCAATCTCCAGCTGATAAAGCTTTGATTTTAACATTTTCATCGCTTGTTCCCGGTTTTTGATCTGGGAACGTTCATTTTGACAGGTAACAATGATATTAGTCGGAAGATGCGTAATCCGTACAGCCGAATCCGTCGTATTGACATGCTGCCCGCCGGCGCCGCTTGCACGATACGTGTCTATTTTTAAATCCTCTGTTTTTACATCAATATCTACGTCGTCGCTCATCTCTGGTGTCACATCACAGGATACAAAAGATGTATGCCGTCTTCCTGAGGAGTCAAAAGGAGAAATTCGGACAAGACGATGAACCCCTTTTTCCGCTTTTAAATAGCCATAGACGTTATGACCTTTGATTAATAACGTAACGCTTTTCACACCAGCTTCATCTCCGGGGAGGTAATCAATGGTCTCCACAGAAAACGAATGGCTTTCCGCCCAGCGCTGATACATACGCAGCAGCATACTTGCCCAATCCTGCGATTCTGTACCGCCTGCTCCTGGGTGCAGCTCTAAAATCGCATTATTCGCATCGTAAGGCTCGCTCAATAAGAGCTGTAATTCAAATTTATTTACTTTCTCTTTAAAATCCTTCAGCTCTGACTGCAGATCTTCAAATAACTCTTGGTCATTTTCCTCTTTAACCAGCTCATAAGATACTTCCAGATTGTCTAATGTTTCTTCAATCTCTTCAAAAGAATCGACGTAGCTTTTTAATCCATTCGATTCTTGAATAACTGTTTGCGCTTGATTCTGATCATCCCAAAAAGCAGGATCGGCCATCAATGCTTCTAATTCAGCAATCCGTGCTTTCTTTTGTTCGAGGTCAAAGAGACCCCCTGAAATCTTCAACACGTGAAGTTATTTTTTCCAGTTCTTGTTTAATTTCGCTTAATTCCATATACTGATTCCTCCTAATATTGCTTTTCCTTGCCATGGTATAACAGGTGCTCTGTGCAGGAAAGCTCTCTGTTTCCCCCAGCCGGGTTTCCCCGCCAATAGCCGTTGTATCCACTATTGAACAGGGGGTTATTTCAAATGAATGCCGATTAGCTTATTGCTTACCATGACAGTTTTTATACTTTTTACCGCTGCCGCATGGACAAGGGTCATTTCGCCCTACGGTATTATTTTTCACAACTGGTTTTCTGGATTTTTTCTTCTGACCGTCACCGCCTCCAGAAACAGCTTGCGTATTTTTAACGACTTCCTGACGCTGCAGATTATCCTGAATCTGTGCTTTCATCACATATTTGGATACTTCCTCTTCAATGCTTGCAATCATTTCTTCAAACATTGTGAAGCCTTCCATTTGATATTCACGCAGCGGATCGTTCTGACCGTAGGCACGTAAATGAATACCTTGGCGAAGCTGATCCATCTGGTCAATATGGTCCATCCATTTTGTATCTACTGTGCGCAGCAGAATAACTTTTTCAAACTCAACAAACTGTTCCGGCGTAATCTCTGCTTCTTTTGCATCATAACGGCGATTCACTTTTTCCATAATAATGCCGGTTATTTCTTCTGCTTCCTTATCCTGAAGCTCTGCCGTTGTCATATCACCTTGCTCTAATAGGTTACCTTCTATATATTCCACAATAGCATCCAGGTTCCATTTATCTTCATCATTATCCTGTGTATGTGTTGCAACAATTCGCTCTACAGTAGATTGAATCATATTTATAATGATTTCACGCAGGTTGGTTTCAGAATCAATGACGTCAAAACGCTGTTTATAAATAATTTCACGCTGTTCACGAAGCACATCATCATAAGACAGAACCGTTTTACGTGCATCGTAGTTATTCCCTTCCACACGCTTTTGAGCAGATTCTACTGCACGGGAAACCATTTTACTTTCGATTGGCTGGTCATCATCCATGCCAAGCCTTTCCATCATCGCTTTCAAATTATCTGAACCGAAACGGCGCATCAGCTCATCTTCCATAGATAAGAAAAATTGGGATATTCCCGGATCACCCTGACGTCCGGAACGTCCGCGGAGCTGATTATCAATACGGCGTGATTCGTGTCGTTCCGTGCCGATGACAGCCAGTCCGCCGAGGTCTTTCACACCGTCTCCTAATTTAATATCTGTACCGCGGCCTGCCATGTTGGTTGCGATGGTTACTGCACCTCGCTGACCGGCATTTTCAATAATTTCCGCCTCACGGAAGTGGTTTTTCGCATTTAGTACTTCATGCTTTACTCCCGCACGCTTCAGCAGCTGTGAAATCAGCTCGGAGGTTTCTACCGCTACCGTACCGACCAGAACCGGCTGGCCCGTTTCATGGCGTTCTTTGATGTTATTAACAACGGATTTAAACTTGCCTTCCATCGTTTTATAAATTTGATCTGCACGGTCATCTCTTTGGACTGGCTGATTAGTTGGGATAGCAATAACATCCATATTATAGATGCTTCTGAACTCTTCTTCCTCTGTTTTTGCTGTACCTGTCATACCAGACAATTTTTTGTACATACGGAAATAGTTCTGGAAAGTAATCGAAGCAAGCGTCATACTCTCATTTTGTATTTGTAAGTTTTCCTTCGCTTCAATTGCCTGATGCAGACCATCACTATAGCGGCGGCCTTTCATTTTACGTCCAGTAAACTGGTCGATAATAATGACTTCGCCTTCTTCTACCATATAATCCGTATCTTTATGCATGGATACGTGCGCTTTCAATGCCTGATTAATATGATGCGTTAAGGAAACATGTGATAATTCAAATAAATTTTCAATACTGAAGAATTTCTCTGCTTTATCAATTCCTTGTTCCGTTAATTGTACTGCTTTTGTTTTTTCCTCGAAGGTATAATCTGTTTCCTTTTGCAGTGTACGCACAAATCGATCTGCCTGCTGATAGAGCGATGCAGATTTTTTTGCTGATCCAGAAATAATCAATGGCGTACGGGCTTCATCAATTAAAATCGAGTCAACCTCATCGATAATGGCATAATTCAATGGCCGCTGCACCATCTGTTCTTTATATAACACCATGTTATCTCTTAAGTAATCAAAACCAAATTCATTATTTGTTCCATAAGTGATATCTGCTTGATACGCTTTACGCTTATCTTCCTTGGGAAGACCATTGTGGTTTAAACCGACCGTTAATCCTAAAAAAGCAAACAGCTCTCCATTTTCTTTCGCATCACGATCTGCTAAATAATCATTGACTGTAATAATATGCACGCCTTCACCCGAAAGCGCATTAAGATACGCTGGCATCGTTGAAGCCAACGTTTTCCCTTCCCCTGTTTTCATTTCAGATATATTTCCATTATGCAGCGCTACCGCACCGACTAACTGTGTACGGAAAGGGCGCATTCCGAGCACACGCTTAGAGGCTTCACGAACAACCGCATATGCTTCTACAAGAAGGTTGTCCAATTCTTCTCCATTTGCGACCCGTTCCTTAAATTCCTCTGTTTTCTTCTGTAAATCATTATCTGAAAGCTTCTGCACCTCAGGCTCTAATGCTTCGATCTTGTCCACCTGTTTTTCGATACGCTTCACTTGTTTTTGATTTCCGTCACCAAAAATCTTCGTTAAAATTCCTGCCATTATGAACGCTCCTCAGTTAATTGAAACTTTTATTGCTTATAGAATTACACTTGATTCAAAATTATATGTCATATACCACTATTTAAAGGTAATGATATCGTAGCTGATAAATTTACCATGTCTGATAGGCAATAGTCAATATAAGTAATCATAACACTTCCTAAACCGTTATGACAACTTACATTGTCCGTTTCGTTCCCAGCAGGGTCTCTTTCTGACACAAGCTAATTATCTATATACTGACAGACCTCCTGCATGTATAAAAAAAAGAACTGAAATGTTGATTTCAGTCCTGAATGAAGTGATCTTCCGAGGGTGTTTTGCGAAGAGTAGTACCGATTATAGATACACTACTTTTAAACTTTTTCTTTTTGTTCAGAGGATATCTGTGCAAGATGCTTATTGAGGTTGCCTACAATACGTAATAGCTGCTGAATCGTATGCTCGTGCTGACTTACCCGCTGTTCCAATTCATCCAGCACTCGCTGTGTCGTATACTGCATTTGACTGCCCCCCTTTACTTTCTAATTTATTTATACCACACGCCTTCTTTTCCAGCGAATCCGCAAACTCCATTTTTCAACAGCCAAAAACACAGTTTGTCTAGACAAACTGTGTTTTTGGCTGTAAAAATGACGCGTTTACCCGTATAAACTGAAAAAAAACGCCAGTTTGATGTTTTTTTCGACAAAATTTCATCGATTGGATAAAATTGATAAATTTTTTGGCTTATTTATTCTTCCTTTACCACAACAAAGCCTGTACATACGCACTTTGTGAGCTATTTCTATCATCGCTATATATTTTTTTCTTGATAAAAAAACTTTTTAGCCATCTCGTAAAAAAGCAGGATATTGCTCCCTCCATCGGAAGCAATATCCTGCTTTTTCTATTAATATACTATTTTATTTTGATTTAAACATGCGGTTCAATCAATCCGTATTTTCCATCACGGCGTTTATAAACCACATTGGTTTCTCCAGATTGATCATTAGTAAATACAAAGAAGCTGTGTCCAAGCATATCCATTTGCAGGATTGCTTCTTCAGAATCCATTGGTTTTAAGTTAAAACGTTTGGTACGTACTAATTCAATTTGATTTTCATTTTCTTCAGATGCCAGTTTTGCTTCTTTTTCTAATTCAGCAAAAGCATGCTTAGGAGCGCCGTTTTGTCTGAATTTACGATTGATTTTAGTTTTATGTTTGCGAATTTGTCTTTCTAATTTATCTACGGCTAAGTCTACAGCAGCATATAAGTCAATATGCTGTACCTCTGCACGCAGTAAGAGATTTGTCATTGGGATGGTAACCTCAATGCGCTGTTCATCATTATAGACACTTAGATTTACATGCACATCGCTAGTCGGAGCGGAATCAAAATATCTTTCCAGTTTGCTGATTTTCTTCTCAACATACTCTCGAATAGCGTTTGTAACCTCAATATTTTCGCCTCTAATATTAAATTTCATATAAGTGTCCTCCTTCTTTACTTTTATAAATATATTATAGCACTATTTCACAAACTTCTCTTGTCTAAACCCTTAATTTTCGTAAACGTTTTCTATTCATCCGGCCCAACCCCTGTACATGCAAGGGTTAGAAAGATTAAAATTTTTTGACAAAATTCGAAGTTATGTTTGAATTCGATTTACTAGAATCATATCCTTCTATTCTTTTTCTTCTCCACATCTAAGACAGAAAGTAAAGCATCCTCTCTTCTAAAAAAAGATAACCAGCCTGGCCATTGCTGATTATCTCTTTTTGAAAGGTAACAAACCTTTATTTTTTCTGATCTAAAAACATGCCGTCCATGCTTTGCATATTTTTATATGGATTGGAATAGCTTGATGTTGATTTCTTTTGCTGCTGTACCTGCTTCATTTCATTTTTTAAAGCAAAGAATATAAATTTTATCTTTTGCTCAATATCTTGGTTCATGTGGACGATTGCTTTTCCCAGCTTGTCTTCATCCTTTGTGTATGGAGGAGCTATTGCATCAAGCAGCTCTCCTCTCTCTTCCATCATTTTTTGAAAGGTATTGATAACCTCTTCCCGATTATGTGAATCAATATCCTGGGATAATAGCTGCTGCATGCTCTCTGTTAATTGGTAGATAGGTATGATCCGGTTCATCAGATGGAAGCACCCTGACTGTATTTCTGCTGACGATCCTTTAGAATGACCTGTTTCCAAACATCGCGAAATTCCTCTGCATAGCTGAGCGCCTCTTCTAACTTTTCGGTATCATTTTTTATATTCGCTTCTGTTAATAGATTATGCATATAGTCATATAACGGCATCATCTGATGAGAGATTTCCATATTCATATCCAATGTCACCATGAGTTCATTAATGATTTTTTGCGCTTTTTGGATGTTGGTATTTTTAGCAGCAAAATGGTCATTATCCATCTCTTTCCTTGCTTGTTTAATAAATTTAATACAGCCATTATAGAGCATCAGCGTCAGCTCTCCGCCTGATGCTGTATTAACGGCGTTATTTTGATAGGTTTGATATGCTTTATTACTACTCAAATTGCATCACCCTTCTTTCTTATTGTGCCAGTCCAGGAGCAAAATTCGACATCAGCATATCGGATTGCTGATTCATCATGGAAATAGCACGCTCCATCTCTGAAAATTGTCTCCAATAACGCGATTCAACTTTTTCCAAACGACGCTCGAAATTCTCAATTCGGCTGTTGATTTCTTCCATGCGCTTCCCTAGTGCATACCCATCTAAGGATACACTTGTTGCCGTGCCAGCACGCTGATTAATTTGACCGATTGTATCTTCCACAGCATCTTCCAGACGATTGATTAATCCTCTGCCTTCTCCTTCTGAACTGTTCGAGAAGAGCCTTTGTACACTTTCCGGATCGGCAGCAAGTGCATCCCACAAATCAGCTTCATTAATAACAAGCTTCCCGCCATCCATATAATCAGATGACGTTTCAATTCCAATCTCTGTTAATGAAGTGAATGCTCCGTCATTTTTAACTGTTCCATACCAGCTTTGGCGCATATTAGTTAATCCACTAGATAAGAATGATTCTCCCCGCAGCATTCCGCTTTTTGCTTTTTCTTCCCAAAGTTCAATTTCACGCTCGGACATATCTGATTTTTGCTCATCTGTTAACGGAGGAAAATCACGGAAAACTTGTTCCCGCTGCGATTCATTTATTTTCTCAACAATTTCATTATAAGCTTCCACAAACTCGGTGATTTTTTCAACGGTATGGTCAATATCATTGGTTACGTTTAATGTTGCTTCGCCTTCTGTTTTATTTAAGAATTGGAAGGTGACGCCATTTAGCTGGTAGTGGTTATCCTGAGTTTCTACTTCATAGGCACCGTTGTATGTGAATTTTGCGTTTTGGGCGCCTTGTTCTCCACCTCTCATTACTCCATCTTCCACTTCTACCGGATCTTGACTTAGTCCTAATTGTGAGAAAAAACTTCCTTCACTATCATCAAATTCTATTTCTTTTCCATTCGGATTATAAACCCCGGTTCTTGTAGCTTCTATAATAACTTTATTTGAATTCTCATCATAAGTCATCCGAACTGGACTATCTACATCATCATTAATTCTCTTGACAACATCGGAAAGTTTGTCTCCATCCCGAATCTCATATTTATGTTCTTTAACCCCGTTATCTCCGTAAGAACTATCTTTTCCATATGTTTTAAATGTGATAGAACCAGTAATTCCTTGCTCACTTAAAGTCTTTTCAGTATCAAATTGAACTTCTTTAGCTCCAACATTAATCGCAGAGGTCGCTAACTGCTCCACATTAATCCGATACGTACCACTATTCGCACCAGCATTCCCCGTAGCACGAACCGCATCCTCCTGTGTCGAGGAAATAATTTTTTTATTAAAAGTTTCACTCAATTTCATATTCAAAATCATATTCTGATCAAAGTTGCCTAATAATTTATTAACGTCCCGGAAAGCATCACGTTTCCATTCCAGCTTTGTCCGGTCCTGATGCATTTTATCAAGCGGGATTCTTTCTGCGTTCATTAAATCTTTAATCATGGATTCTGTATCAATTCCACTTGCCAATCCGCCAATTCGCATATTCACTCACCTCTATATCTTTTTATTGATTAACAGGCCCATGAAGTCGGCCATTTCTGCATACATATCTAATAACTTTTTGGGAGGAATTTCTCGTATAACCTCGTCTTTATCTGCGTCTACAACAGTAACATAATACTTTTCCAATTTATCGTGCATTTCAAACTTTACATTTCTTCTGACCGGCTCTAAAAAGCCATTCATTTTTTCAATAACCTGCTCTACTTGTTCTTTGCTCACTGCTCTGCTCGCTTCTGTCTTGGTTGCTTCTATTTCTTTTGCTTCAGATGGTAAAGCAGCGGGGGATGTAACAGCCTTAATGGGATGAGGAATAAATGAAGTGTCCTGCACTCCAGTTTTATTTACAACCATCAGGTCACAACTCCTTACTGTTTATCTTTTATATCGGCTTCTTTTATGAAATGTAAAGGGTTAAATACAAGTTTTCTAGCATGATTGTCAGGTTTATCTGTACGATAATAAAAGAAGGACGTAAAAGTTATAGTTTTTCTCCTTTTAAGAAATCAAAGAGGTTTTGATCAATCTGTGCCGCTTGATTATTTTGGTTTTTGATATCTACATAAATCTCCTGCCGGTAGATATCTACTGACTTTGGCGCACGAATACCCAGCTTGACCTGATCCCCTTCAATCGCAATTACTTCTACTTCAATATCGTCACCGATTTGGATAGCTTCATTTCTTTTTCTGGAAAGTACAAGCATTATTTTTCCTCCTTTTCATTGGAAGGCCGGTTGATTGGCGTTCTGGATGAATACGCATCCGTTTGAAGGACGACCTGTTTTGCCAAGTTTTCTTTAACGTGAATCACAATTGGCGCTTTCAGGTTAATGGTGCTGTCCGTAAAAGGTTTATTTACAGTGACAATCGTATAGATAGCTACATCATTGCGATCTTTTATTTTTAACAGGTCAATAGTAGAGGGTTCCAGTTCAAACACATAATCCTGATACAGATAATAGGGGTCGGTAATGATAAAAGCTAATTGCGCATTATCTGCCGATTGTAAAATATGAAACATCTGGTTATCTGGAAATTCCAGTAATACAAATTGTTTGGACTCTGAAAATCCGGGTATTCCGGATGGAAATGTAATTATTTTTGACTCATCGACTTCGATTTCACCTAAGTACGCTGATGTCATCTTCATGGTGCACACTCCTTATATTTTTGTATTGATTACTTCAATTGTTAACTCCGGACGCTGGGCGAGGGAGGATTCTATGCTTCCAGGTGTATATTGCATGATTGGTTTATTTGCTCTTCCTTCAATCACCGGCTGATGTGTTTGCACCTGAATATCTAAATCTGCCGGTTCATAGGAAGTTTTTACAGCAAAGGTAGAAGGTATAAATGTAATCCCCAATCTTTTTTGCTCTGAAAATGCGTTTTCCATCGCCTGTGCCTTGATGGTATCTGCACTATTTTCAATGCGCATTAATGCATTGCCCTGCCGTGCTCTTCTGGCAGTCCCTTGAGCAGCCGCCTGTTCCCCGGCCTGCGCATTTTTGGCGATGCTTTTTTTCGCACTTAATAAATTCATGTCCTCCCATGCCTGGCTCTGATCGATGTTTAGCTTTCCTTGTTTCGTACGCATGGAGATTTCTGCTTTGGGCTGTCTGATGATTAAATCACCAGACGGTTGTGACATATGTAATTGTGCCGGCTCTGTTTGAATTTGTATTTTTGCCGGCTGTGAATGCATTCTAATTTGTGGAATCTCCATCTCTTTTCCCTCTCCATCGCATGATTTAGAAAACATTGGCTTGGCTAAGCCTTTGAGTGAATAACATGCTCACATCCGTCTTATAAAAAAACTGTCCTATTTGCTAAAAACACCCTGCTCCAAACAACGTAGTGGGCAGGGTGTTTTAAACGTAACAAACTTTCACGTGAACTTGTCCTTATCGTAAAAAGTCAACCAGAGAAGGCTGGATAATACGAGAACCTGCTGAAAGTGCTGCCCGATGTAGACTCTCTTGTGTAATCAGGTTCGTAATTGCCTCTGCAAAATCGACGTCTTCATTATCAGATAACGTTTTTGTCGTGACGATTTTTTGATCGGCTAAGCGGTTTTCGACAAGCTCTACCCGATTCATACGGGCACCGATTTCTGCACGTGAATCAAGAACGCCGCCAATCGACGCTTCTAATTCGCCAATGCTTTCTTCGATACCTTCTCCGTCTACAAGGCGTGAAATAAAGCTATCTACCGTTGCAAATAAATCTCCATTCTCGCCAAAAACGGTAGATCCATCTGTATTTGCTTTTACGGTAATCCCGCTTGAAACTTCGATAACCACATCATCATCTGCAAAATCAACCGTCAGTTCTCCATCTTCGCCTATTGTTACTGGTTGTACATCCGAATTTGTACCGTTAAAAATATATTTTCCATTCACACTCGTATTCGCTATATCTACTAAATGCTCTTTTAATTGCTTTGCTTCTTCTACAATACTCTGGTATTCATCACTGCTGTTTGTCCCATTGCTTGCCTTTACTGCCAGCTCTTTTAACCGCTGCATCGCATGATTGGTCTGGTCAATGGCAGCATCTGTATTATCCAGCCAGCTGTTCACTTCAGAGGTATTCCGTTCAAACTGTTCGATTCGTGCTAATTCGGAACGGTAAGAAACGCCCTTCATCGCAATCATCGGATCATCAGAAGGCTTGGATATCTTTTTCCCCGTGTACAGCTGATCCATATATTTATTCATTTGCGTACTGTTATGTGATAAATTACGTAATAAGTTATTGGAAAGCATACTTTGAGTGACACGCATTTTTCTAACCTACCTTCCTACTAATCCCATTCGGTTGATAATTGTATCTATTAATTCATCCATCGCTGTCATTCCGCGGGCAGCTGCATTGTATGCATGCTGGAATTTAATCATGTTCGTCATTTCTTCATCCAGAGAAACTGCACTGATCGATTGACGCTGGTTATTGACCTGGTGCTGTAATGTCGCTGTATTATCCAGCATGGTGATGGCATGGTTAGCATCCACGCCGACTTCACCGATAATGGATTCCAGATAACCGTTCACAGAGACACCATCTAAATCCTCATTAGCACTTGTAAAAACATTCGACAAATCTCTTGCCAGGTCTCCTGAATTTCCTTCTCTTGACACATTAACTTCGGAACGGTCTTTTAAAGCAACTGCCATTTTCCCGGCAGCCCCCCGTGCATCAGTTAATTCTTCAAAAAATGGCAGCCCGGAATCCCCTTCTTGATGCAGTTCATTGATGCTGGTCACAATTGCATATGCCAGATTATCCAGCTTTTCAAGCATTTCCGGGAAATCGCCTTTTGCTACCGCGTTATCCCCTTCGCCCTCCGCATATCCGGAAGCATGTACATAGCTTTGGATAGTGCCTCTGGAGGATGTAATATCCACATCGCCTACATTAATGCTTTCAAAAACTTTCATTCCATTAATTTCTGTATAAACCGGGTCATCGATCTGCCGGGTTTCTCCTGTCACCCCATTTACGATATTCACCGGCGGCTCACCGTCTGCAACAATGATATTCACAATGGCGACACCATCCCCCTGCTTCCCGCCCGGAATATGGTCTTTATTGTATGTCACATCAATATTCACAATTTCTGAAAGCTCATCCAAAATATTATCGCGTCGATCATATAAATCATTGGCAGTATACCCATGCGTTTCGAGCTTTTTAATTTGGGAATTGATATCTTTCAGGTTTTCAATCATACTATTTGCCTGATCAATTGTATTCTCTGTCTCCGTTTGTAAATCCGTACGAATCGTATTCATCGAAGACGACAGATGATTGAACGTATCAGCCAGCGCTTCCCCTCTGCTCAGGATGACTGCACGTCCCCCATTTTCGCCCGGGGTGGTAGATGCAGTCTGCAACGCACTCCAGAAATCACTCATTGCTGCTTCGATGCCTGAATCGCTCGGTTCATTCAATAAATTTTCCATTCTTGAAAGTGCCTCTGTCCGTTGAGACCAATAGCCTACAGAAGCATTCTCCGATCGAAATTGTGTATCTAAAAATTGATTGCGGATACGCTGTACAGACCCGGCTTCTACTCCGGTCCCCATCTGGCCAGGCAGATGCGGACTGTTCATCCCCGGCGTCGGGTAAGGATTCATCGCCTGCATATTAACGCGCTGTCTGGAGTATCCAGGTGTATTGGCATTGGAAATATTATGCCCGGTTGTATATAAAGCACTTTGCTGTGTACTCAGTGCCTGACGTGCCATTTCTAATCCTCGGAACGTGCTCATGCCTTCTTCTCTCCTTTTCTACGCTTTCGAATCAAATAAAGAACGGTTGGACATCTTATCAGAGGATGCAGTTCCGTAATTCATTGAGTTGATGGAAGGATTAACTAATTCCATCGAAAGCTGAACAAACTTCATCGATTCTTCCAGTAATGCTTTATTTAATTGCTCTTGTCTTTTTAGCTCTGTCATTGTATCCGTTAGTGCAGCCGCTGCATCTGCTGCCATTTTCTGCTCTTCTCCATCCAGCCTGTCCAAGATTTCTGTAATGGTCAGTGATGCTGCGGCATCAGGCTGTTCTTGATTCCATGCTTCTGCGGCTTCCTGTCTTTGTTGTTCCTGTTTCTCCAGTTGACGGATAAGCTTCTGCTCTTCTAAAAGCAATGCCTGAAATTCATCCAGCTGATTATTCGTCAAAGCTTCTGTCTTTCGCTTGGATAATCCCAGTAAATCTTTGTGTGTTGCGGTTAAATCATTCATTGCGTGAATCAGCTGTATGCCCACACCGTTTCCTCCTTTGACGGTATTCCCTTACTTACCAGTCCAAAAATCATGCATTTTCTGAGCAACCTTCTCATAATTTATTTCATATTGATTGCTCTCGATTTTTTGTTTTATCTCATTGACATACGCTGCCCGCGTTTCATTGGGCTGCTCCTGCTTCTGCAGCTTTTTCGCTTCCGGCGATATCTCAATACTGTCCTTCTTATATGCTTCAGACTCGACTGCCTGTTTATCCTTAAATGCCTGTTTATATGGATTAAAGTTGGTTGGATTTGGTCCATGTATTTTCAATTTCTGCACCCCTTCCAGTAATGCGTGATTTCTTTGGATACTGCATTACTCTTTCTTTGTTCGATTCTGGTATATTAATCTTTCTTCCATTCTCCTTTTGCATAATACGTTGTTTCACTTTCTTCTTTCAGCGCTTTTTCCTGAATGGATTCCACTGCATCATGCCGCTCCAGTTCTTCCTTCAGCTCTGTCTGGCAAGCATCACATAAAGTCCCTTCTGTAATAGGCCGCTGGCACCTTTCACAAGGATAGGACAAATTAGGGAAGTGAGAAGGCTGGAGCCTTTTTTCCCGGATAAATTTATGAAGAATACTTTCATCTACATCTGTCGCCTCTACAATCTGCCCAATTGTAGCCATCCGGTTTTCCCGTTTTCTTAAAAAGTTATATACCATTCTAAAATCTTCTTCTTCTTTTTTATAGCATTCGTTGCATATTTCTCTAAATTGCTTCACAAACACACGATTACATCGTTCGCAGTTTGCCAGTTCTCCCATTGCCGTTTCTCCTCTCTGCTCTGCATATTGCCAGGAAGGAATTTATCATTTCATATTTTATTTTCACGAAATACTTTTGCCTACTTATATCATCGTCACTATTGCCGCTATTGTTAATAGTAAATTCGATTTATTTTACGTTCGTTACATTTATTATAACAAATCGTTTCGCAGTTTTGGGAGCAGTTCTATTATTCATCCTGTGCAGGCCTGCCCTTCTAACTTCGTGCTACTGTTAAGGAATACACTGCCGGGCAGCCGTGAAGCTTCAGCTGCTGTGCTGCCTGCCGGACAGTTGTACCAGTTGTATAAATATCATCTACAATCAAAGCTGGCTGCTGGAGGGCCTCTGTGATAAAAAAAGGATTCCCTCTTTTTAAACGCGACTTCCGATTTTTCTTTGCCTGCTTTTCCCCGCTGTTTCTTCCCAATGCATGCTTTACTGGAATATCCAGCATTTCTGCCAGAGCTAATGATTGATTAAACCCCCGCTCCTGCATTCGATTTTTACTTAATGGAATAGGCACGGCCGCTATGGATGGCGTAATCGAAGCAAATTGTTTTTCAAAAGCACGCTGCAGGTCCTTCCGAAAAACCTCTCTTAATACATAATCTCCCCGGAATTTCCATTGGGTAATCAGGTCACGCATCGTTTCATTATAATAGTAAATAGAATAATTCCCTTCTATATTTTCTCCTAATTGCCTCCACTGCTGACAATCAGAACAAATGGCGCCGTTCCACGCCCGGCTGCATACCCTACACCGCTTTCCAGAAATTATTTTGAGTTTTGCGGCACATGTTTCACAAAGAACCGAATTCGCTTCTATCGTCAGCCAATTCGACCATGTCAGGGGCTTTTCTAAGGGGGCATAGCAGTATAAACAAATATTCAACGCTTTCTCCCCCTTGCATTCATATCTAAAATCATCTGCCTGGCTTTTTCCATGGCATATGTTTTCCCATCATGGAAAAAGATAACCTCTCCCGATGGGTCATCCGCACTTCTTCCGGCACGTCCAGCAATTTGCACCAGTGCAGCTTCATTAAATACTTCATGGCCGGCACCCAGCACAACTACATCCACAGAGGGAAAGGTCACTCCCCTTTCCAGGATTGTTGTTGTAATCAAGGCGTGTAATTTCTTTTCCCGGAACTGGTTGATTTTTTCTTCTCGATTCTGATCCGCCGCAAAAACGATTTCTAATTCTTCTGCGGCTGCTATCGTATTGGTTTCAAGCAGGCAAGTGGAAATGACTTCCTTTAATTCCTTTGCCATGACGATTTCCGGCACGAATAACAGCAGCTGCCGCTTCGGATTTTTTCTCTGCGTAAGCCATTTTAATAAGACATGGGGAAGCTTTTTATTTGTCAGCTGACTGGTAAGGTAAAAGGAAAATTTAAATTTGGGGACAGGTAAAAGATGTCCATGGTAACGCAAAGGCACAAAAACATGCGGGAGTTTTCCAAGCTTCATTTGCAGCCTGAAGTTTTTACGAGGGGTGGCTGTGAGGTATAATGTCGTAGCCTGCTTCTTAACAGCTTGCTTGGCAGCATACATCAGGCTTCTATCTAAATAATAGGGAAAAGCATCTACCTCATCAATGATTAATACATCAAATGCCTGATAATAGCGCAGCAGTTGATGCGTAGTGGCTAAAATCAATTGGGACCTGCCAGTACGTTGCTCACTGCCGCCATAAAGAGCTTCTATGGTGATGTTTTGAAAAGCCTGTCTCATTCTGGGGAGTAATTCCCGGATAACATCGACGCGTGGAGAAGCCAGAGCAACACGATCCCCGCGCTTCAATGCCGCAGTAATTGCCGGGAACAGCATTTCTGTTTTGCCGGCACCGCAGACAGCCCAGCATAGATAGGATGGAATTATTTCGTTAACGGCTTGCTCCAGGTGCGCCGCAGCCCTGCTTTGAGCTGGCGTTAACTGTCCTTCCCAGGTTAACGGATTGGCATGCACCGGCCACCGTGCCTCTGCGCCATTCCAACTATACAACGGCTTGCATTCGCTGATCCTTCCCATTTGGATACAGTTCCGGCAATATAAATGGGTTTTCTGGCAAATTCCACAAGAGTATTCGGAAAAATAATGCATGGCTGTATTGCCGCAGCGAGTACATTTTGCTGCTCCTTTATTATTTTCAATTGCAGGAATTGGAATGAGCTGCTTCGTAGATCGGAGTACTTGAAAACAGGCTTGAGGTATGGGGACTTCATCTTCTAATAATCGTTTTCCGGATAAAGCCTGAGCGAGGAGTGCAGGGGTTAGGGGAATCTGTTTGTCCATACGTAATATAACACCTCCGTAAATTGTGGGGAAAAGCATCTATTTAGCAGAAAACTTCATTCAGTGCGCTTTTCTGCTGCTGAATGAAGTTTTATTCTATTTTTTATACCAAGCGACGCCAACAGCGCCTTGTCCGAGATGCGTACCAATAACAGGTCCAAAATAACTGATAGATGTTTCGATTTCCGAATGTTTTTCTTTAAAATCCGCTTCGAGCTTCTCGGCATAAGAACGGTCATTTCCATGAATAAACACTACGCGCAGTTCCTTGCCTCCGTCAACCTCTTCTTCCAGCATGGCAAGGATGCGGGATATCGCTTTTTTCTTCGTGCGGATTTTTTCAAAAGGAACAATCAGCTTATCCTCAAAATGAAGAATCGGCTTGATTTGTAACAGACTTCCTAATATCGCTTGGGCATTCGATAATCTTCCGCCTTTTTGGAGGTTCGTTAAATCATCCACCATAAAATAAGCGCGGGCTGATTTTTTTATTTCATCCAATCTCGCTAAAATAGCCTCTGCGGATGCTCCATTTTGAGCCATTGCCGCAGCTTCAAGCACATAAAAGCCCTGCAGCATACAGCTGATTTCCGAATCGTAGGCATACACATCGATTCCTTCCACCATGTCACCTGTACTTACCATGGTCTGATAGGTTCCGCTTATTCCGCTCGATAAATGAACCGAAATAACAGCGTCATAGTCTTCTGCTAATGCTTCTAATTTTTTCGTCATCTCGCCGACAGACGGCTGTGAGGTACTTGGCAATTCTTTGGCGTCAGCAAGCTTCCGGTAAAACTCCTCCGTGGTAATATCTAATTCTTCACGATAGGATCCATCCGGGAAATTGACACTTAACGGAACCATATGAATATTATATTTCTCCCGTTCTTCCGGCGTAATATATGCTGTACTATCTGTCATAACAGCAACTTTCATAGGCAATTACCCCTTTTCTTTTCTGTTACTATACTGTCTTGTTTCTGTATATCCTCATAGAAAACGGCTTACTTGACATTATTCTACACGAAACGGCTGTAAAAATCGAATGCTTTCCGGCAAGATGAACGTCTCTCCTCACCATTATGAAGAAATGAGAGATTCTGCTTGCCCAGAGGGAAAAAAGCGCCCTGACAGACTCAATCAGGACGCTTTTTTGTTTATTATAATTAAATAACCTCTACCCAGCCTTTTCGTATAGCACACACAACAGCCTGCGTACGATCATTCACATTCATTTTTTGAAGAATATTACTTACATGGTTTTTTACTGTTTTTTCACTGATATAAAGCGACTCTGCTACAGCACGGTTGCTTTTCCCCTCTGCCAGCAGCTGCAGCACCTGACATTCACGTCTTGTCAATAAATGAAGCGGCTTGCGGTGCTCTACATGTCTGTTTGCCAGACTGGAAGTATTTTCCCGTGCCAGACGTCGATACTCTTTTACTAAATTATGTGTAATGCGCGGATGTAAATAAGAACCGCCCTCGCTAACTACTTTAATTGCTTCAACAAGTGCTTCTGCATCCATCTCTTTTAGCAGATAGCCTTGCGCCCCCGTTTTCAAAGCATGTGTCACATAATTTTCATCATCATGGATAGATAGAATGATTATTTTTGTATGCGGAAATTGTCTCAGTAAGTCAGCAGTTGCCTGTACCCCGTTAATTTTAGGCATATTGATATCCATTAACACAACATCCGGATTATTATCTCTTACAAGATTAGCTGCATCCGTTCCGTCATCCGCTTCTGCAACTACCTTAAATGCCGGTTCGAATTCTAAAATTCGTTTGACACCTTCGCGAAATAATTTGTGGTCATCAATTAATACGATATTTACTTCTTTTTGTGCGTCCATATATATATCTCCTTTTCTACTAAATGATACTAATTGAACTGTCATGTTGTCTTCATCATTAATAGATAGATAGTTTTCTCTAGATTAAATAAGTCTATTGTAGTATATTTCATCATTATTGTCTCATTTCAGCTCAAACTATTTTTAACAGCTTATTTATTTATGAATGATGACACCCCTATGAAAAAATCCAGATACTTTCTACTTTTCTGCAAAAAGCTCTTTTTTTCTACAATATCTCTTTTTCATTATATACTTAAGTTAACGAATATGGAACATTAATTGTAACCGTTGTTCCTTTTCCTTCCCCTGTCACGATTTCCAGCTTGCCGTCAAGCATCTCCACGCGTTCTTTCATCCCGATTAATCCAAAGGAATTATCACTTTTTTCTTCCGGATTAAACCCTTTCCCGTTATCGGCTACAATCAGAATCAATCTATCTTTTAAAATTTCTAATTTCACTTTGATTGTTGTTGCTTCACTATGCTTTATCACATTCTGCGCAGCCTCCTGCATTAGCCGGAACAAAGCAACCTCATATTTGGAATCTAATCTTTTTTCTTTCCCAAATACAATAAAATCTACATGAATATTATGATATTCGGTCAATCTGTCAACATATTTCCGGATTGTCGGGATAAGTCCCAAATCATCCAAGGCCATTGGACGCAGGTCATAGATAATTCTCCGCACCTCCTGTAAAGAAGCACGAACATTTTTTCGCAGCGATTTAATTTCTTTGCTCACTTCTTCTGGCGACCCTTTTTTTATGACATAGTCCAAAATATCGGACCGTAACAAGACATTAGCCAGCATTTGAGCCGGTCCATCGTGGATTTCCCGGGAAAGCTTCTTCCTTTCCTCTTCTTGTGCTTCAATGATTTTCAAACCAAATTCCTGTTTTTCTCTGGCATCTTCAATCATCTCATTGACCTGTTTCATGTCATCCATCATAAAATTAAAAATAACCGTCATTTTAGCGGTAAGCTCTTCTCCGCGTTGCAATATATGTGTAAGATTTGTCAATCTGAGCTCTATCTCATCACGCCGCTTCCTTAACAGTTTTTCCTCTTCGCGCATAATGACTAATTTTGTTTGCAGATCATGTGTTTTTTCATAAACCTTCCGCACTTCTTCCTCAGAGTATTTCATAAAGTCTCTGCTGACTGCAGCAAGCTTCTTACGGTGATTTTTGACTTCGTTCTCTAACTGATCACCGTTTTTGATATATTCCTTTACTTTCTTTTTCGTTGATTCTAATTCCCCAGAAAGGTATTCATACTCTTTTCTGCCTTCCTCGGTCATTTCAAATACTTCATCCTTACTCTGGTTTACCATCTGCATTACATTCTCTACAATGTTATCTATCGCTTGACTGCTTAATCTTATTGTCATAAGAAACTCACCAACCTATGTTATAATTATTCGTAGCTTTCCTTGGTTTTATAAGGTTATTTAAAAATTAATTTCACCAAAATCCGGTATATATCTGTTAAATTAAATATGAAGCGAAGATAACAGCTGCTCAAGCGGACTTAAACGGCATTCCCAAAAGACACAGCTGGTTACAATGCCTTAGGGATGTTATGTAATACTTAAAATAATGAGGTGAAAATAAAATGCTATCAACTTATTATACCGTAAATAAACAGGGTACAGACGAAATAACCATTCAAAAGTCACGTTTTATCGCAAATGTTAAAAGGGTGGAATCAGAAGAGGAAGCACAGGAATTTATTCAATCTATTAAAAAGGAACACCGGGATGCGACACATAATTGCTCCGCATATATTATCGGGGAAACCGATTATATCCAAAAAGCGAATGATGACGGTGAACCAAGCGGAACAGCTGGTGTCCCAATGTTAGAAGTATTGAAGAAAAAAGGATTAAAGGATACTGCTGTGGTCGTGACAAGATATTTTGGAGGAATCAAACTGGGAGCCGGCGGGCTTATCCGTGCTTATGGCTCAGCAACCACACAAGGCATCCAAACGACCGGAATCGTCCGCAGAGAACTGATGCAAGGTGTTTCCGTCACTGTCGAATATACACTGCTCGGCAAGCTGGAAAACGAAATTCGTCAGCAGTCCAAATATCTTTTGGAGGACATTCATTATCTTGAGAATGTCGCATTTATTATTTATGTCAAAACGGAAGAAACCGATACTTTCCAAGATTGGATAACGGAAATGACAAATGCGCAAGCAGCATTCGAACTGCTCGGCCAGAAATATGTCGACATCGATGTAGAGGATACGCCTTCATAATAAAAAAACTCTGTCAGATTGCTCGATAATCCGACAGAGTTTTTATTTAATAACTTCTTTTTATGTTTGTGGTCGTATTTAATGATAATTCCTTAATAAGTAATTGAATGATTTCATCCATTGAATTTACTTTTTGATTTTCCGTATCATGAATAACCCGTTTCAATATCTTCTGATACTGTTCTTGCTCTCTGCCCATTCATCTACCGCCTTTAAATATTTTTTCTAAAAGTCGTTAACCTATACTCTACATGCAAATATGTAATATTGCACTCTAAGATGAATTTTCTTACTAAACGTAATTCTATATAAAAATAGAAGCGTTGTCTACTAATTTCGATAAATTTTTTAACTCTTTTGATAGATTCATAAATGACAGCGATTTCATCTATTCAAAGGCGTAACCCCCCCGTCAAAACTCCTCTTTACAGCTAATTCAAATCTCACAGCGAATCAAAAGTCCTACCCTCAGGAGAAATAGTACGCACAAAATTTGTTTTAAACATAGACGATTTATCTAATTTTCGATATAATCTATTACAGATTTATTTTTCCTGACAATTAGTAAAAATTTGTTTAAATTAAGGAAAGAATAGAGGAGAATATATTGGTGTCCAGATTAAATGATAGAAGTCGTAAAAGAAAAAAATGGCCATTTATTGTTGGTGGAATCATACTGTTTTTCATTTTAGTCGTCGGCGGCGGGGCCTTTTTTGTGTGGAATCAGGTTGGCAAGGTTGTTGAATCGATGCATAGTCCATTAGAAAGAGATAATGACCCTGAACGGCAGGATGAAATCAACCGGCTCTATAGCGATTCAGATGCAGTTAACATTCTGCTTCTGGGAGTAGATGAACGGGATGGCGATGTCGGACGTTCGGATACGATGATACTGCTTTCCTTAAATCCAAGAACCGACTCCATGCTTATGTTAAGTATTCCTCGTGATACCTATGTAAATATCCCGGATCGGGGAATGGATAAAATCAACCATGCGTATGCATTTGGTGAAGCTGCTCAAACAGGAGGCGGTACTGAATTATCTGTGGAAACAGTAGAAGAAGCCTTTGATTTGCCTATCCACTCCTATGTACGTGTGAATATGGAAGGTTTCCAGCAAGGTATTGATGCATTAGGCGGCGTTACTGTTCAAAACAGCACAGCTTTTTCTCAAGACGGGCATGATTTCAGCGAAGGAAATCTCACTTTAAATGGCGAGGAAGCTCTTTCTTATATCCGCATGAGAAAAGAAGACAGCCGCGGTGATATGGGAAGAAATGAACGCCAACGTAATGTTATCGTTGCTGCAATGGATGAAGCAGCCAGCTTTTCAAGCATTACCAAAGCAGGCAACATCCTGGACATCTTAGGAAATAATGTCCAAACGGATTTAGATATGAAACGGTTGCAAACATTATTTACAGACTATAGCGGAACAAGAAATAATGTCGAAACAATGGAAATAGAAGGAGACGGTCAAACCATCGGCGGAGTTTGGTATTATGTGGTACCTGATGATGAATTTAACCGTATCCGCTCAACGATTACCGACCATATGGAACAAAAATAAAGAAATGTGTCATTACTGAAACTTTTTTCATAGATTTCAGAACTGCAGACAGCTGATTCCAATTGGAAAACAAAACGTCACCTGGTAAATATACAGCGTGACGTTTTTTCACACAGTCTCTTCCTTTTTCTGATTGGATCAATATACTTTTAAAAATTTCATGTCATTCTATCTATTTTTCTAAAAAAAATGTAGAACGTGGTATACTTTTACGTAAAGAGATATTTTTTAATGGGGGTTAGAAAATGTGGAAAAAAAGTTTATGGATGATTCTTTTTATCGCCCTGTTAGCCGGGTGCTCTGAAGAACAAACCGACCCGACAAATACGTTAAATCAATATGCAGAAGCAGTAGAAGAAGGAGACTATGAATCTCTGTATCATCTTTTTTCTCAGGAAACAAAAGATACATATAGCGAAGAAGAGTCCGCTCTGCGCTTAGGAAAATTATATGATGATATTGCTGCTACGGATATTGAAATAAATATACAGCAATTAGAGGAAAGAGAAGTCGCTAACGCATATGACGACGGCATAGCAACGATTCCCTTCACTGTTAGCATGAACACAATCGCCGGTGAAATTTCATTTGATTACCAGGCAGAACTGACTTTAATCGAAAAGGAAGATGAAGAAGACAGCTGGCTGATCAATTGGGATTCCGGCTTTATCTTCCCTGATCTTGCAGATGGCGGAGAAATCCGCATTTCTACCAACGAGCCGGAAAGAGGAGAAATCCTTGACAAAAATCAGATGCCACTGGCAATCAATGATACCGTATACGAATTTGGAGTTATCCCGAGTGAATTGGGAGAAAATGAAGCAAAGCGCGAAGAAATAGCCCGTTTACTCGGAATGTCTGTCGACTCTATTAATTCCAGTATCGAAGCAGAATGGGTGGAAGATGATTTATTTGTTCCGCTGAAAACCATCCTCCCAGATGATTCAGATACCGTACAGGAGTTAAATGCAATCGATGGCGTTTCCTATCGTGAAATAAACGGCAGGGTTTATCCAGAAGGCGAAATAACTGCTCACTTAGTAGGTTATCTCCGCTCCGTAAATGCAGAGGATTTGGAAGAGCTAGACCCGACAGAATACACTTCTTCTGACAGAATCGGAGCACGGGGATTAGAAAGTTTATTTGAAGAAGAGCTTCGCGGTAAAAAAGGAGCGACGATTCAAGTAACAAAAGATGACGGAGAAGATGTGACTTTAGCTGAAACAGAAGCAGTAGACGGAGAGAATATTACAGTAACAATTGATATCAATATTCAGGATGATGTTTTTCAAGGATTTGATGAGGAGCCTGGCAATGCAGCTGTCATCGATCCAAAAACGGGGGAAACATTAGCCTTAGTCAGCAGCCCGTCTTTTGATCCAAACGATATTCTTTATGGCACTGCCCCAAATTATTGGGCAGATATGGAAGAGGATGAGTTACAGCCTATGCTGAATCGTTCTTCCTCCACGTTTGCGCCTGGTTCTGTTATTAAACCGGTCACTGGCGCAATCGGGCTGAAAAACGGTACGATTGAATACGATAAAGGCATTGAAATTGATGGATTGCAATGGGAGGATTACAATGTAACACGTGTATCGACCTCCGACGGACCTGTGGATTTAGATGATGCCCTGGTTCGTTCAGATAATATTTACTTTGCAATGAAAGCCGTTGAAATGGGCGGAGATGCTTTTGTTGAAGGGCTGCATGAATTTGGAGTTGGAGAAGAATTCCCATACACCTATCCGGTTTCAGATTCTACCATTTCTAATTCAGGTGAGTTAGACGACAATTATTTACTGGCACACACAAGCTATGGACAAGGTGAAATTGAAATGAGCGCGCTGCATCTGGCAACTACTTATTCCGCCTTCTTGAATAATGGAGATATGATACAGCCGACATTATTAACAGATGAAGAAACCGGGCAGTTTTGGAAAGAAGGCTTAGTTACGGAAGAACAAGCGAATCAAATCCAAGAGTCCCTTCGTAATGTGGTCACAGAAGGAACTGGTAAACCTGCTGAAGAAGCCGATTTTCCTATCTCAGGTAAAACAGGTACCGCCGAATTAAAATTAACCGGAGAAGACAGCGGAGATGAAAATAGCTGGTTTGTCGGCTACCCGACAGATGACCAGGATCTCATGATCGCCATCATGGTGGAAGGAACCAAAAACAATGACCGCAGCTCCGGAGTGGAGAAAGCTACAGAAATATTAATGGATATTAAAGAGTAGAGCTTCTATAGCAAAAAGGGTTTGAGCAACAATACCAGTGCTCAAACCCTTTTTTTATAAGCAAAAGAAAGCCATTTAACAGAATAGCATCTGTCAAACAGCTGAAATAGAAATATAGTCATTTTATTGATTGTTTAAGGCACTTGTTAATTCTAAGAATGTTTCTTTGTCATCGTTATCAATCGCTTTATCAATCAGCCTTCTGACATTTTCATACTCCATTTCTGCTATCAGCTGGTCTAAAGCCTTTTGCTGTTCGGAAACCTCCTGCGAATCTTCAGGTAAATAATAGGATTCTGCAATACGGTGAAGCATTTCCAAAAAGCCGGGAATCGAAATCAATTGTGACATGGAGATAGTGAGTACTTCTTTCCCTTTTTGAAAAGCAAAGACATCATCGACATTCTCAATTTTTTTCGTCTTGCGATTAATACGAACTTCCGTAGATTTTACAGGGATAAATTGATATACCTTCTTATTCATGATAATGGAGAAGTATTGATATGCTAAAATAATCCGGATATATTTCTCTTCTGTCTTTACATAATAAGGCTTTAACATTTTAACAGTAACCATCTTATCCCCCCTATTTAGGACACACTCTAAATTTTCTGTTAATTTATTCTACCGGATATAGCTGAAAAAATCAAGCAGAGATTTTTAATTGTTTAGAAAACTTGGTTTTTATTAAAAATTGAAATGATCATGGGCTTCCATTTAACGCTTCTGCTTCTTCCTCTGAAAAAACTCTCGAACGAGTTAAAAATCTTTTTCCTTCAGGTCCTTCTAACGAGAACATCCCGCCCCTTCCATTAACAACATCAATAATAAGCTGCGTATGCTTCCAATACTCAAATTGATCTCTAGATATATAAAATGGGATATCGCCTGGCAGTTTTCCTAATAAGACATCCGACTCGCCGGTTTTTAGCTCTCCAAGCGGATAACACATGGGCGAGCTTCCGTCACAGCAGCCTCCTGACTGATGAAACATAAGCGGGCCATGAATGTCTTTCAGCTTCTCCATCAAGTTCTGCGCATCCTGCGTTGCAACCACTCTGTCTACCATGGAAAATACCTCCTTATTTAAGTAACTGCAGACAAGAGAATCCGTATGTTTCGGCAGGCATACGTATCTAACCTATGCCTGCCATTTTGCTGTTCCTATAACCTTTTTTTATTTTAAAATAAACCAGCCGGGCCTTCGCTGTAGCTGACCAGTAAGTTCTTTGTCTGTTGATAATGATCCAGCATCATTAAATGATTTTCTCTGCCGATTCCTGATTTTTTATATCCTCCAAATGCGGCATGCGCAGGGTACTGATGATAACAATTGGTCCATACACGCCCGGCCTGAATGCCGCGTCCAAAACGATACGCTGTGTTCATATCACGTGTCCAGATACCAGAACCTAGACCATATAGTGTATCATTTGCGATTTCCAGCGCCTCTTCCTTATCCTTGAATGTAGTTACGGATAATACCGGGCCGAAAATCTCCTCCTGGAAAATACGCATCTTATTATTCCCTTTAAAAATTGTCGGCTGCACATAATACCCGGAAGCCAGTTCCCCGTCAAGCTTATTAACATCCCCACCGACAAGAACTTCTGCACCTTCCTGCTTGCCAATATCGAGATAAGACTTAATTTTTTCAAATTGTTCTTCCGAGGCTTGGGCTCCCATCATCGTCTCTGTATCAAGCGGGTGACCAATTTTAATTTGATTGACACGTTCAATTGCTTTTTCCATAAACCGGTCGTAGATTGATTCATGCACAAGGGCGCGGGACGGACATGTACAAACTTCCCCCTGGTTCAGGGCAAACATGACCATTCCTTCAATTGCTTTATCTACAAAGCTGTCATCCTTATCTAATATGTCTTCAAAAAATATATTCGGTGATTTGCCTCCCAGCTCCAAGGTTACTGGAATTATATTTTCAGACGCATATTGCATAATGAGACGGCCAGTCGTAGTTTCGCCTGTAAATGCAATTTTCGCGATACGGCTGTTTGTGGCAAGCGGCTTCCCTGCTTCTACTCCAAAACCGTTGACAATATTCACCACACCGTCTGGTAACAAGTCCTTGATTAAATCCAACAGCACATGAATCGAAGCCGGTGTCTGTTCAGCAGGCTTCAATACAACGCAGTTTCCGGCAGCCAATGCTGGGGCAAGCTTCCAGGTTGCCATTAATATTGGAAAGTTCCAAGGAATAATTTGACCGACGACTCCTAACGGCTCATGAAAATGGTAAGCAACCGTATCATTATCAATTTGGCTCAGCGTCCCCTCTTGCGCACGAATCGTCCCTGCAAAATAACGGAAATGATCGATTGCCAATGGAATATCTGCTGCCAAGGTCTCCCGGACTGCTTTCCCGTTCTCCCAGCTTTCTGCTACGGCCAGCTTTTCTAAATTCTCTTCCATCCGGTCAGCAATACGATTTAAAATCAGTGCCCGTTCTGCGACAGATGTTTGACCCCACGCATCTTTCGCCTCATATGCTGCATCAATCGCCGCATCCACGTCTTCCTTTGTGGAACGGGCGATTTCACAAAACACTTCACCTGTAATCGGAGTTGTATTCTCAAAGTAGTTTCCCTTTAGCGGCGGCTGATACTTTCCCCCAATGTAATTATCATAACGCTTTTCATAGTTTACAATAGCACCTTCTGTGTTCGGATTAGCATACCTCATTTAAACTCCTCCTTATTGTAAGCGATTACATTTTGATGTGAATAATATATTAATTTGTTATTACAGTATAGCAAATATTATCTTACATTTACAATAATTTCAACTATTAAATTTTTTATGTATGAAAATCCTTTATATTTCGTTTGCAAACTGCTCAGCTATAGGTATTTAAACTTGACTATACCACCATATTGAAAATATGCTTTCTATTTCCTGTTTAACGAACGCGAAGATGCAGCGGATCAAAATCAACCCGCTGCATCTTCGCTTCGTTCTATCCTCAGTAAATTATAGAGATACTATTTACTTCAATTCAGGAATTACTCGAACTTCTTTTGCCATTTCAGATTGGCATAAAGGGCAGCTCGGCTCAGCTTCAAAACTAAACGATTCTCTCATCCATCCTTGACAATCTTCTTGAGTGCATGACCAGACGTTTGTTTCCACCTCTGGCACTGGTTCCTTAGGTCCACGCGAAAAAGACATTATAGCATCTCCCTTCCTTATATACAGTATACGCTAAAACTTGAAAGAGTGAAACTTTTGAGCATAACAACTTTTCATACTTTTTTCAAATATTGTACCTTTATTTCCATAAATTCATGTGTCAGCTTCTTCTTATAGCTTGTACTACTTTCCATTTTGATATACTGTTTAAAAGCGAAATGCTCTATTTTTATTATATGCGCTGAATAGCTATATATGATAAAAAGATTCATATATACAAAAAAGAATCAGACAGCTTTTTGTATACTGCCCAATTCCTTTTGTATTCCCATACATGAAACATATGGATATCATCAATTATTTCAATGCAAATTTTTCAATTGCTTTACCGACACCGTCTTCCAGATTACTGTCTGTTACAGCATTAGCTGCTTCTTTTATTTTTTCTTGCGCATTGCCCATCGCAACACCTACACCTACTTGCTGAATCATTTTCAAATCGTTCAGACTGTCACCGACTGCCATAATTTCTTCCATGGAAATCCCGGTACGATCGCAAAGAAAGGATAATGCATTTGCTTTGCTTACACCTTCAGGGTTAATTTCAATATTTGTCGGCAAAGAGTTTGTTATTTCTAAACCCTCCAGCTCCTTTAACCTATCTTTAACTTCCTGCAGTCTATCCAGATCCTCTGAAGCACATCCGAATTTAAGCCATTGATAATCTTGTATATTTACTGTTTCATCCCCTTGAAATACTCCTTCCGTAGAAATCATCCATCTGTGTACCCCTGCTTCTTCGGTATATTGCTGCAGTTTTTCTACTGTTTCATTAGCCAACAGTTTCTGCTGGAGCAATTCTTTTTCCATTGTCCACACCTGGCCGCCGTTAGCTGTAATCATAAATGTCTGTAATTTTAACTCTTCTGCATAAGGATAGCATGTATCAATTCCCCGTCCAGTACTTAGTACCACTTGGATACCTTGACGCAATGCCTCCTGGATGGCTTCCTTATTACGCTTTGATACCTCAAGCGCCGGATTTAACAATGTTCCATCCATATCCAAGGCAATTAACTTCACCGATTTTGTCATTTTATTCATACCTCATTTCTCTGTTATCTTGTTTAAGTATACTGGAAACCCGGATGCTTTTACTACTAAAACGCAGCTTGGCGCATCCATTAGATTTTGAACTACCCCCGCTTATCCACCTTATAAGTTGCTTGAAGTGGGAGATTCCTAAGAACACCAACCTACCGGTCAGTTATGGATTAGGCTATCCCCGCAGTCCCTGCGGTTAATCGCAATGCTTCTTTACGAAGATTCCTGCTTGCGTTCCTATCTCTTTGGTGATGGCATTGACATGTTTCGTGGTATAGGATTGAACAGAATTCTTTTTTGATTTAAAACGAGGTGCCTTATTCTGTTTCTTATAATAGCGCGGATAGGAATCATTCACGTTTTCCACCGCTTTTTGAAGGGCAATACTATCGACTTCTTTGAAGAAGGGATAGGTTTTCTTTAATTCCCGAACTGCTTTGATTGCCTTATTTTTATTGAAAAATTCGCTCTTCCAATTATTTTGAAGAAGCTGTCCGTGTTGTATCATTTCATTCACCGTATGCCAATAGTGGTCTTTTTGTTTTCCTGTAAAATAGTTGTAGACAAAGCGGGAGCAGCCGATTGTCTTATGGATGAAGGTGATTTGTTTTTTGTTCGGATAGATACGAAAACAAAATGCTTTTTTACTTTCATAGCTTCTTACCTCTCCTGTCTATTATATCAGAAAAAGGATGTTTTTTTGGAACGTTTGTTCGATTCCATATTGGACAGTTTAGACACTCAAAAGCAATCTTTTGTGCATGGGAGATTCGTCTCCCCCTTACCTCTACGCGCTTGAAGAGGGAGTTTTCTCTCGTTTTTTTATAAAAAACTGCTGTTTCTACAAATTATCCTATTATATTTCCCAGGAAATACTCTGTTTCTCGTTTTCAAAAAGAAAACACCTAATCAGATATTTCTAATTAAGTGCTTTCTAAACAGCTAGCTTTCGATAGTTTTCCCAGATTCATCTATATCATTGATGATTTCCTGAAGCTGATTTTTTTCGGTGAATTGAATAATCTGCTCCAAATCTAACAGTAAAATAAGTTCATCGTCAATCGTTGCTACACCTAATAAAAAGGTATCTTTTATCTCACCGACAAGCTTAGGGGCAGACTTAATGAAGGAAGCTGGTATATCCTTTACCTCTGTCGCCTGATCCACAACCATCCCAATTTGCATCTCATCAACTTGTACAACGAGCGTTCTGGTCTGGTCTGTGATATCAACACCGCCTAGATTCAATCTTTCCCGTAAATCAATAATAGGGGTCATTACTCCCCGCATTTCCGTAACACCTTTCATAAAACCAGGAGTACGAGGTATTTCTGTTAGAGATAATGCCCGCTCTATGGAAACGATTTGCTGCACATGAACAGCAAAGGTCTGTTCTTTTAATCTGAATATAATATGTTTCTCTGTATCCATTTACTTTCCCCCTTTCTTTAAATGCACTTTAATCAATCAGCGCATTAGGATCAATAATCAAAGCGACCTCACCATCACCTAATATGGTTGCTCCTGATACGGCAAATACTTCTCCAAGATAATTCCCTAGCGATTTTAATACAACTTCCTGCTGACCAATCAGTTCATCGACAATTAATCCCAGCAGTTTTTCTCCCTTTTTGATGATTACAGTAGAATAACGATCTGCTTCCGTATCATAATCAGGAACCTTTAGTACCTTACCTAAAGACAAGACAGGTATAATTTTGCCACGATAATCGATAACATCTGCTCCTTGCGCACACATAATCTTTTCTTTAGGAAGCATAATCGTCTCTAAAATAGAAGTTAATGGAATCGCTAATGTTTCCTTCTTAACATGGACAAGCATGGTAGTAATAATCGATAAGGTCAAAGGCAGCTGGATGGAAAAGGTGCTTCCTTTCCCTGTCATAGTTGTTACGGAAATTTTACCGCCTAATGCTTCGATTTTATTTTTTACAACATCTAAGCCAACACCGCGTCCCGATACATCGGAAATCGTATCAGCTGTACTGAATCCTGAACTCATAATTAACGCTGCAACTTGATCATCGGTTAACTCTTCGGCTTCCTGTGGTGTAATAATATTGTTTTCAATCGCTTTTTCCGATACTTTTTCGCGGTTGATTCCCGCACCATCATCTTCTATTTCGACAAAAACATGATTTCCGCTGTGGTAAGCACGTAATACGAGCTTGCCTTCCTCCGGCTTATTGTTCGCAATCCGCTTCTCCGGCCTTTCAATTCCATGATCACAAGAATTACGAATCAGATGGACCAGCGGATCCCCAATTTCGTCAATGACCGTGCGATCTACTTCTGTTTCTGCACCTTTTATTTCCAGGGCAATTTTTTTATTTAAATCTTTGGATAATTGACGGATCATTCTTGGAAAACGGTTGAAAACCTGCTCGATTGGAACCATTCGCATCGCCAGAATCAGCGATTGCATATCCGAACTTACTCTGCTTAAATGCTCTACAGTCTCTCTTAAATCACTATTGTCTATTGAGGAAACAAGCACCTCAAGTCGGCTTCTATCAATCACAACCTCTTCAAATAAGTTTAAAAGATTATCAATCTTATCGAGATTTACCCGGATATTCTTAGAAGCAGTTTTCTTTCCGTTATTTTGTGCAGCCTCTTTATTTTTCGACACTTCTGCCTTTGTTTCAGACTTCTTCGCTGGTACCTCTGTCACCTTTTCACTGACCGTTTTTTTATTTGCTTGCACGATTTCTTTCTCTGCTGTTTTTTCCTCTGTCTGTTCCTCCGTATCCGAAGCCGTTTCATCCGTTTCGATCACATGTGCTTCAACCGTTTCCACTTCTGATACATTTTTCACTGCTTCCACCAAGGCGTCCGGCTCTTGGTCTGTCAAAAATAAAAGTGTAAATCCTGAATCAAATGTCCCTTCCTCAATCTCTTCTACAGTCGGGGAAGTACGGATAATTTCTCCCAAGTTCTCTAATACTTCAAACACCATAAATGCCCGGGCGCCTTTTAAAATACAGCTCGCTTCAAACGTTACTTTTAAATCATAGGGGGGCATCCCTTGTTCTTTGGCCTGCTGAACAACCGTGAACTGAAATTCATCTAAATCGGATGCTTTGAAATAATTTCCTGTATCTTTCTTTTCTTCCACTGCTGCTGCAGCTGCTGATTCAGAAATACCTTCTCCTTTTTCAATTGCTTCCAGTTTTTTCACATGTTCACTGACATCTTTTTTACCGTCTCCTCCGTTTCGCACAGAATCAACCATATCTTCCAAATCATCAATAGACATAAATAACGTATCGATGATTTCCGTGTTTGTCATTAATTCTTCATTACGAATCAGGTCCAGAACGTTCTCCATTTTATGCGTCAGAGAGGCAATATCTTCATACCCCATTGTTGCTGCCATCCCTTTTAGCGTATGGGCAGAGCGGAATATCTCATGTACATATTCCAAGTTAGAAGGATCTTCTTCTAATTTCAATATAAAATCATTGATTGACTGTAAATGCTCCTGGCTTTCATCTAAGAAAATATCCAAATATTGTTGCGTATCCATAAGATTTCCCCTCTATTCTAATCTTCATTTGTTTCATCCGGAACATTGATCTCATAATTAGGTAAAACCAGAACTTCTACACGTCTGTTCCTTGCTCTGTCTTCTTCTGTATCATTAGGAAAAGCCGGTTCAAATTCTCCATACCCCTTCACGCTAAACAGTGTCGGATCAAGATCATCATTTTGCATCAAAATCTGCATAAAATTCATTGCCCGTGTCACGCTCAATTCCCAATTTGATTCAAAATCTGCGTTATGAATTGGAACATCATCGGCATGGCCGCTGATAACGACCTGATGCGGAGGCTCTGTATGCAGGATTTGAGAAACATCTTCTGCAACCTGTATTCCTTCTTGTTTGACCACTGCACTTCCAGAATCAAACAGAATATCATTGCGCATGGTCACCAGCAGCCCTTCTCCTGTTAAAGTTGTTCCAAATTCTTCAGTAAGACCTGCTTCTTCAATATATATATTAATTTCTTCCTCGACCTGTCTAAGCCTGAGAAGCTCCTGTTCTCCTTCTATATCAGCTTCGTCAGCTGTCTCCTCTTCGCTTCCTTCTTCATCATCTGTGCCCTCTTCCATATAATCTCCTTCGTCCCGACCTTCTTTCATACTGGGCGGAATTGGTTCCGACTCGTAATCTAACAGTCCTGTCCCTGATCCGGATGATAATTCATCACGAAAGACATTAGCAAGCTGGAAATATCTTTCCACATTGACATCACTGGAAGCAAATAAAACTATAAATAAGGCTACTAATAAGGTTAATAAATCAGAATAAGGAAGCAGCCAAGATTCATCTACATGTGATTGTTTTTTCTTTCTTTTTCTTCTAGCCATCGCTATCCCTCTTCTGCAGTTCTGCCAGCTCTTTGGAAGAAAGTAAAGATCCTAATTTTTCCTGCACAATTAAACGGGAATCGCCTGTTGTAATAGACAAGACGCCTTCCACAATTAATTCTTTTTGCAGTACTTCCCGCTTCGATTTTTCACGCAATTTATTAGCGAATGGGTGCCATAAAACATAACCTGTGAAAATCCCCAGCAAGGTCGCCACAAAGGCTGCTGAAATGGCATGTCCCAATGCGTCAATGTCAGACATATCAGCGAGTGCTGCAATCAATCCGATTACTGCACCAAGTACTCCCAGTGTCGGAGCATATGTACCAGCTTGTGAAAATATAGCAGCACCTTCTTCATGCCGCTGCTCCATCGCTTCTATCTTTTCAATCATGACATCTTTGATAAAATCCGGTGATTGTCCATCAATGGCTAATTGCAAACCAGACGAAAGAAAGGGGTCATCTACTTCATTTACTTGGTTCTCTAAAGAAAGAAGCCCTTCTTTACGCGTTTGATCTGCCCAATCCATGAATAAGACAATAAGCTCTTTTGAATCAGTTTGTTTCTCTTCAAAAAATAATTTCTTAAATAATGCCGGGACTTTCTTCAGCGCACTTCCCGGGAAGGCAATCGTAACTGCTGCAACTGTCCCTAACAGAATGATAAGAAATGCTGCCGGCTCAAGCAATGCAGCTAAGTCTGCTCCTTTTAATACCATCCCTACGCCGATAGCAATTAGTCCTAATATTAATCCTATGACTGATGATTTATCCATATGTATCCTCCCGTTTTCCATTGTACCTACTTTTAATATCGGTAAAATTCATAAATTATGAAGTCCCTTGGAAGGTAAATTTCGCATGAATCGACAAGTATTTTACAAATGATTGATTAATCTAAAGAAAAACAGGCTGTGCAAATCAGCACAAACCTGTTTTTCTTTAGTCTACTTGATAGATGACAGCTTGATAAGGTTTGAGTTTTCCCAGCGCTGCCTCTTCGTAATTGTTGATTAGCAATTTTAAGTTTTTATCCTTTAATTTCTCCGGTAATTCATATTCCGTTGCTTTCCCAAAGACATTCACCAAAATAATCCACTTATCTTCTTGATATGTTCGCGTATATGCATATATATCCGGATGTTCCGCTATCATTAGATTATAATTTCCATAGATGAGTCCCTGCTCTTGTTTCCGTAATGCAATCAGCCGTTTATAAAAATTCAAAATTGAATCGGCACGGTCTTGCTGTTCCTCTACATTGATAGCTGTATAATTTGGGTTTACTTTCATCCACGGTGCTCCTGTTGTAAAACCGCCATTTGCTTCATTGTTCCACTGCATTGGTGTACGGGAATGGTCTCGGCTTGTCTTAGCTAATGCAGCCAATATTTGCTCTTTCGGAACGCCTTTTTCCAGCTGCTCCTTATAAAAATTCTTTGAATCAACGGCATCATATTCCTCGATTGATTCAAATGGCGCATTCGTCATTCCAATTTCCTGTCCCTGATAAATAAATGGCGTTCCCTGCATCATAAAATATAGTACAGCGAAAGCTTTTGCCGAAGCTGCATGATACTTTTCCGGGTCTCCCCAGCTGGAAACAGAACGCGGCTGATCATGATTTTCTAAAAATAATGCATTCCAACCGACTTTCTCCAGACCCTTCTGCCATGTGGTAAACACATCCTTCAGTTCTTCTAAATCAAGCCCTTCCCCTGTTTCACGTCCCCAAAGATTGAGATGGTCAAATTGGAAAATCATATCAAATACCCCATGCTTTTCACCAACCCAGTCATCTGCCTGTGAAAGTTTCACGCCGTTAGCTTCCCCAACAGTCATAATGTCATAGTGATCCAGCGTTGCTTTTTTAAACTCCTGAAGGAATTCATGGATGCCCTCCTGATTCATATGTCCTTTAAAGGAAGGAACGTATTTTTTCTTTTTCGGGTTCGGCATATCTGGAAAGCTGGGTTTCTTTTTAATATGCGAGATTGCATCCACACGAAAGCCGTCAATTCCTTTATCCAGCCACCAGTTGACCATTTTGTATAAATCATTCCGGACTGCTTCATTTTCCCAATTTAAATCGGGCTGTTTTTTAGAAAAGATATGCATAAAGTATTCTTTTGTCTGCTCATCATATTTCCAGGCTGAGCCTCCAAAAATAGATTCCCAGTTATTTGGTTCTTCTCCATTCTTTTTCCCTGGATGCCAAATATAATAATCGCGGTATGGATTATTCTTCGATGACCTCGACTCGATAAACCAAGGATGTTCGTCAGAGGTATGATTAATCACTAAATCCATAATCAGACGCATGCCTTTTTGATGTGTTTTTTCAAGAAGCTCGTCAAAGTCCGCCATTGTCCCAAACTCTTTGGCAATCGCTTGATAATTGCTGATATCATAGCCATTATCATCATTAGGAGATTGATAGACAGGGCTTACCCAGATAACATCGATCCCTAAGTCCTTTAAATAATCTAATTTAGAGATAATGCCTTGAATATCGCCGATTCCATCTCCATTAGAATCCATAAAGCTTCTTGGGTAAATTTGATACGCTGTTGCTTCTTTCCACCATTTTTTATTCATTTTTCGACTTCCTTTCTTCGATCGCTGTGTAGGTTATTCGCTTAAACTAAAATAAGTCTATAGTGTTATAATAACATTAATAAACATATAAAAAGACTCTATAAAACAGAAAAATCAAACTCATCAAAAAAAATAACGATTACACTTATCATAATCGTTATTAATCGGAAAAACAGCCAAATACTATATATAGCGACACCTATTTAATTGGCAATACTAATTAATATTCAATTAAGACATGAATAAAATAGTATAGGTTCTATTTGATACTATTTTATTTGATATTTTGTCCATAAATTTAATCAGATATATTAAAAGATAATTTCATTTATTTTTTAAACTGGTTTTCACACTCAAAATAAACACTTTTCATCTGTTCAAATCGTTATAATAACAATATAAAGCATATTTACAAAGAAATGAAAAGTTCTATTAAAATTAAAATTTATATTTTTTCACTTTTTTAAACGAACAGATTCACGGTAAACAATATCGTGTGGAATTATAATCCTTTTTTTAGTTAGCTTCTGATTCATGCACATCTTAATAATTGCTTTTGCTGACTCTACACCTAGCTGATAAATTTGAATATCAACAGTTGTCAACGCTGGTTTTATAATCTCTGAAAAATAAATATTATTGAAACTAGCCAACGAGATATCTTCAGGAACTTTAAGTCCATATTCCTCTAACATGCTAATAACACCAACACTAATTAAGTCATCACTTACAACTATTGCATCCGGCTTAACTTCAAGTTTTAAAATTTGTTCCACAGCTTCTCTGCCGCCAGACTTTAAAAATTCTGTATGAAGCGCATATTCTTTTAGTACAGGAATCGCAGCTTCCTTCAAAGCCATTTCATAACCCTTTTGCCGATCAATAGTTACAACAAGATCAGCTGCTCCTCCAATAAAGGAAATACGTCTGTGCCCATTTTCTATTAAATACGCGGTAATATCTTTTCCTGCTTTTATGTTGTCGTTATCTACATGAACAATTTCATTTTTATACTCTAAAGGTTTTCCTACTATCACAAACGGAAAATCTTTCTCTTTTAAGAAATCTATAATTGGATCATTTAAACGGGAATAAAGTAAAATTATTCCGTCCACATACTTCCCTAAAACCATTCTTTCAACTTCTTTAAACTTTTCTTGCTCTGTTTGGCCAGTTGATAAAAGTATTGAAAATTGTTCTTGATGAAAGTAAGAACCTATTCCTCTTAAAACCTCTGCAAAAAATGGATTTTGCAGAGATTTATCTGCGGAGGAAGGCATAATGACACCAATTGTCTTTGTAGACTGTACAACTAAATTTCTTGCGGTTAGGTTAGGATGATAACCTAAATCTTGCATTGCTTTTCTAACTTTTTGCTTTGTCTTCTCGCTAATCCTCGAATTATTTGCAATCACTCTTGATACGGTGGATGGAGAACATCCGGTAGCCTTTGCTATATCCTTAATAGTAACAATTTTTATCACCCTCTAATTAGCTGGTTTATACAAATTTAGATTAAAACATTATATATAATATCCTTTCTTATATTTTAACCTATACCCTAGCCTTTTGTACCGCCTGAAGCCAAACCAGAAATTAAGAATCGTTGCAAGAACAAATAAATTGTTGCAATTGGTACAGCAATTAATACAGAACCTGCTGCAAATCTAGTAAAATTATTAGCAAACTGATCATTAATAAAATTATACAACCCTACAGCTAATGTATAATTCTCTTCACTGGATAACACAATAGAAGGAAGTAAGAAATCAAATAATGGAGCCATAAAATTAAATAAAGCAACCACTGCTAGAATTGGTTTTGCTAGTGGTAAAAGAATACTCCAAAAAATCCTAATAGGTCCTGCTCCATCGATTTTAGCGGCTTCATCCAATTCCTTTGGAATCGTATCAAAATACCCTTTTACAAGCCAGGCATTAAATGGTATTTGTCCTCCTAAATAAATTAAAATTAACCCTGTTAAAGAATCTAATAATCCAATCATATTTAAGAAAATGTATAGTGCTACCATCGCCATCATTACAGGGAACATTTGTAAAAGCAAAAAGATGTATAGCCCATTTTTACGTCCTACAAATTTAAACCTTGAAAAAGCATAAGCAACAAATGCTGTCAAAACAACACTTCCAATAGCGTTGGCAAAAGCAACAATTAACGAATTTTTATACCATAATAGATAATCACTTTCCGGACTGAATAGCCATTGATAATGTTCCAATGAAAAATTATCTGGAATAATACTAGAAGAATACAGACTTGTACCCTGATTCAGTGACATACCAATTGTCCAAAGAAGCGGATAAAAAATAACAACGGCAACAACTGCCAATATGAGATAAATAGCAGTTAATTCTAGCTTCGATTTTAATTTTGAATTCATTAAATGTCACCTTCTTCTTTAAAGGATCTTGTTCTACGGAATTGGTAAAAAGCAAATCCCGATACAATCAATCCCATAATAATTGAAATAACAGCTGCCATTGAGTAATTATTTGTATCAAAAGTTAATTTATATACCCAAGATATCAGAATATCCGTTCCACCAGCATTCTGTCCTCGTACAGCAGGACCGCCTTCATTAAATAAATAAATGACGTTAAAATTATTAAAGTTTTGAGCATATTGCATGATCAATAATGGCGCAGTTGCAAACATAACATGAGGAAACGTAATATTTTTGAATTTTTGAATCCGTGAAGCCCCATCAATATCTGCTGCTTCGTACCAATCTTTTGAAATACTTTGTAGTATCCCTGTAAATAGTGCAAAAATAAATGGAAAACCGAGCCATGTTTGTACCATAATAATAGCTACCCGACTATAGAGCGGGTCACTCAGCCAAGCCACCCCATCCCCGCCAAATAAAGGAATAATAATATCTCGGTTAATCGCTCCAAAATCATCATTAAACATCGCAGCAAATACAAGAATGGTCACAAACGCTGGAACAGCCCATGGCAAAATTAAAATTGTCCTAATTAATTTTTTAAATTTTAGTCTTTCATCATTTACCAATACTGCTAGAAAGAAACCTAAAGCAATCTGTAACGTTGTAGCAACTACCGTCCAGACAATGGTCCAGACAAATACACTGAAAAAGGTTTCTTGCCAAATTGGAACAGTAAATAAGTTTTTGAAGTTATCCAAACCGACCCAGTCTACTAAGTTCCGTGGCGGGGAATGGTATAAATCATAATTTGTGAATGCTAATAACAGAGAAAACAATAAAGGAAAAATAACAACAAAAATCATTAAGAATAAACCTGGAAAAGTAATAATATAAGGGAACGAATAGTCATAAACTTCTTTAATAACTTGTTTAAAACTTAATGGTACCCATCCCCTTTTTATTTTTTGGGCTTGTTTTCTGGCATCGAGCACATTAAACACATAAAGTGTAATTGCTATCACTGTAACAATTAAAGACAATACTCCTAATACCAGTAATCGAATGGAATGGTCAACCCCTGGGATAGTACCTAATGTACGTAAACCCCAAAGGCCGTAATTTATCGCCTCTAAAAATGCAAATAGAAATGCTCCTTCGATAACAATAAAGATAGCTCCTTTAATGTATCTGCGGTTATATAACTGACCTAACCCTGCAAATAATATGGAAAGTATAGTAGCAATAGCAGGGTTATGTTTTTGAAAATTCTTTTTTGGCTTTTTTTCTGGAGTAGTCAACCTTCCCCCTCCTTCAACTTTAAGTTAATGTACATAATAAAACCTCTTTTACATGCAGTTTGTTTAAATTAAAAAGAGGAGCTTATCTCCTCTTTTAATTATTCTCCTCCGCCTGCAGATTGTATATTATTATTAATCTGATCTACAGCTTCTTCTAACACTTCTTGGGCATCTTGCCCTTCAGCCAGGAATTGTAATGCATTTTGCATCGGTTCCCACACTTGAGCCATTTCTGGGGAACTCGGCATTGGGACGCCAAACTCGATTTGTTCAGCAAAGTCTGCATACATCGGATCTTCGATATTATTTAAAGCCTCTTCATTCGGAGGTAACTCTCCTGCAATATCATAATAAGTTTGTTGGTTCTCTTCATTTGTAATAAACATTGCTAAATCTTGAGCCCAATCCTTATTATCTGAATAATATGAAACCATCCAAGATTTAACACCTACAAATGTGGCGCTTGGCTCATTATTTATTTGTGGAAAAGGAGCAAATCCTAAATCATCACCTAAAGCGTTTTCATAAACTGGAATACTCCATGGTCCATTTATAACTGCACCTATTTTCCCTTCCGTAAACAATCCGTCAATTACATCTGCATTTGTACCTGCGGGGATTTTCCCAGATCCAAAAAATTCTTGATAAAATTCTCCGCCTTCAATTGCACCATCATTTGCTAAACCTACATCTGTCACATCATAGTCACCAGCTTCTCCACCAAAGATATAACCGCCATAGTTTACTAAGAATGGATAAGCAAAATAGAAATCATTTGGTCTCATCAAAAATCCGTATTCGTCATTAGAAGCATCCGTATGTTCTTCAAGAATGTCTAACACATCTTCCATTGTTTCTGGAGCTTCACCCACTATACTTGTATTATAAAAAATACCATATGTTTCAATAACTGCAGGTAATCCATATATATCTGTTTCATCATCATAAGTATAAGTTACAGCGTCTACTGCTGCATCTACATATCTATTTAATTCATCATCGGTAACATCAAGAGGTTCTGCTAGTCCTTGCGCAACAATATTTCCAATTTGGTCATGCGGTTGATAGAACAAATCTGGCCCATTCCCTTCAGGTCCAGCTAATGATAACTGCTGTAATTGCTCAACCATTGGTTGTCCTTCTACCCTAACTGAAATGCCTTCCTGCTCTTCGTACCTCTCTACAATCTCATTAATGGCTTCCATTTGCTCATCTTGATCATTCATCCAAATCACTAGTTCTTCTGGTTTTTCTTCTTCTCCGCCAGCACTTTCTTCTCCAGGTTCTTCTCTGTCAGGTGCACATGCTCCTAAAATTAGAACAAACAAAAAAGAAACTAATGCAAAGAAACGAACTTTCCCTCTCATATTCCCAACTCCTTTTTTTATTCCACATTTGCGCAAACGTTTGCACAAATATTCTAGAGTTAATACTAATCTATTATTTATTTTTTTGCAAGGGGTTTCAAAAAATATTTTTTTGTTGAATGGAGAAGTGTTAGAAAAATAGTCATTTTTTCCAATAGAAAAATTTCTATTATATTTTCCTCTTGACTTATGACAGACTTTTTGCCAATAATAGATTTAACTACTTCATGTTTCACTAAAAATTTAAGGGCAATGCTTTGTCATAACAACAACCCCTGTTTTCTTAACCAGAAAGCAGGGGTTGTTTATTTTTAAGGAGGAGTTCCATGTTAAAAGAAGCCATATATCATAGACCGAAAGGGAATTTTGCTTACGCTTACAAAGAGAAAACATTGCATATTCGGCTGAAGACGAAGAAAAAAGATGCAAACAAAGTAAGCTTGATTTACGGTGATCCCTATGATTGGAAGAAGAAAAAATGGACTTATAAGAAAAAGCCGATGTCTATTTCCGCTTCAGATGACTTATTTGATTACTGGTTCATTGAACTTGATGTGCCTACGAGACGCTTAAGATATGGTTTTGAAATAAGCGATGGGAAGAATACATTAATTTATACAGAAAAAGGGTTTTATCCAAATATAGAAACTGACGATATATCCTACTATTTTTGTTTTCCATTCATCAATCCAATTGATATTTTTAAAACACCTGATTGGGTGAAAGAGACAGTGTGGTATCAAATTTTCCCGGACCGGTTTGCAAATGGAAATAAGAAAAATGATCCGGAGAAGGTTTTGCCCTGGGCTAGTGAAGCACCTGCCTTAGACAACTTTTTTGGCGGGGATTTTGAAGGTATCATTAACAATTTGGATTACTTAACTGATTTGGGAATAAACGGGATCTATCTGACTCCTATTTTTAAAGCATATTCCAACCACAAATACGATACCATTGACTATATGGAAATTGATCCGCAATTCGGAGACAAAGAAACGTTTAAAAAGCTTGTGGATGAATGTCATCAAAGAGGAATACGTGTGATGCTGGATGCTGTTTTTAATCATAGCGGTCTGTACTTTGGTCCTTTTCAGGATGTGCTGGAAAATCAGGAGAAATCGAAATACAAAGATTGGTTTCATCTGCATGAATTCCCGGTAAAGGATGTCTATCCACCTAACTATGATACATTCGGATATGTTGAAACGATGCCAAAACTAAACACAGAGAACCCGGAAGTCCGTTCTTACTTTTTAGATGTTGCCGCATACTGGATTGAAGAATTTGATATTGACGGCTGGCGTCTGGATGTAGCAAATGAAGTAGATCATTCCTTCTGGAAAGCATTCCGCAAGAAAGTTAAATCAATTAAACCTGACTTATATATTCTTGGAGAAATATGGCATGATGCACTCCCATGGTTGGAAGGAGACCAGTTTGATGCAGTCATGAACTATCCGTTTACCTTGGCAGGTTTAGATTATATTGCCAAAGAAAAGATTGACACTAAACAATTTGCTGACCGATTATCCAAATCTTATGCTTCTTATATGGAAAACAGTAATGAAGTGGCCTTTAACTTGCTCGACAGTCATGATACTCCTAGAGTTTTGACAGAATGCGGCGGGGATGTTAAAAAGGTTCGTCTATTGTATGCTCTGTTATTCTCTTTCCCTGGCACACCTTGTGTGTATTATGGCGATGAAATTGGTATGACTGGAGGAGAAGATCCCGAATGCAGAAAATGCATGGTATGGGATGAGGAGAATCAAAATACCTCTCTAAAAAACTTTATTAAACAATTTATTCAACTGCGCTTTACTGAAAAAGCATTTACACAAGGGAAGCTATCTATTATTCAGCCAAAAAAAGATGACTATTATTTTCATTTTATCCGAACGGTTGAAGACAGCTCTATTCACTTTTTTATAAACTCTGCGAATCAACCGACTGAGGTATCACTTGACTGTACTTCTACTAATCACGTTTTTAATCTATGGAATCAAAAGAAAATGCCAATTGAAAATAATAGTTTACGCATAGAAGTGCCAGCTAATGATTTCCTTATTTTAAAATTACAAAATTAGTATTATCTAATGATAGAATATATTTTTTAATTTCTTTCACCGGGTGTTATTTAAAATAAATAGTAAAAATAAGGGCTTAAATTTTTTTCATTACGAAATTATATAGAGTAAAAGTAACTGAAAGATATCTGTAATGAAAATGGAAATGTATTAGGATTTGCATTAATGACAATAGACCGCAGAAGGCATATTATTTTTATAAGATATAAAAAAGGAATTTCACATAACATGCGAAATTCCTTTTTTTCTATTTTTAGCTAGTTATATTCTCAGTGTTTTTGTCTTAAGCCCACCACATAGAAGCTGGAGGCTCCACGATATTCACCTGTTTTAAGTTCTTCACTGCAGCTTGAAAACCTTCTTCAACCGACATAATCGGATCTTCATGCTCTATACTAATCACATAATCATAGCCATATGTCCGAAGCGCACTCACAATATTCGACCATTCCTGAATACTATGGCCATACCCTACGGAACGAAAAGTCCAGGCACGTGTCTGCACTTCTCCATAAGGCTGCATATCAGTCAGCCCGTACATATTCACATTATCCTGGTCAATATACGTATCCTTAGCATGGAAATGATGAATGGCACCAGCTTTTCCAAGAATCTTGATTGCTGCTACCGGATCAATTCCCTGCCACCATAAATGACTCGGATCCAGGTTCGCCCCAATGGCATTATTTGTTGCTTCCCGCAGTTTTAGCATCGTATGCGGTGTATGGACGAGAAAACCGGCATGCAGCTCCAATCCTACTTTGACACCATGGTCTTCTGCAAATTGTCCCTGCTCTTTCCAATACGGAATCAATTTTTCTTCCCATTGCCATTTTAAGATATCGGCGTATTCCGTCGGCCAAGGGGTTACCGGCCAATTAGGATATTTCGAATCTTCATGGGAGCCCGGTGTACCTGAAAATGTATTAACAACCGGAACATCCAGCATCTCTGCCAAACGCACTGTTTTGATGAATGTATCATGGCTGGCTTTTGCCTGAGCTTTATTTGGAGAAACAGGATTATCATGACAGCTGAATGCGCTGATGGTTAATCCGCGTGATTCAATCTTATCTTTAAATTCTTTTCGCTTCTCACTGCTTTCCAATAATTCATCGATTTGACAATGCGCTGTACCGGGATTACCGCCTGTCCCTATTTCTACCGTATCCAGTCCAGCACCTTTCACATAATCAAGCATGTCTTCCAGCTTTTTATCTGCAAATAAAACCGTAAATACACCTAATTTCATTTTTCTCAGCCTCCCTTTAATTAATCGAGATACTTTTTCCCTGTTCACTGCTTTCATAAATGGCATCAATGACCTTCGTTACCTGCAGCGCATCCTCTGGACTGCTTTTCAATGTATCTTTCCCCAAGCAGGCATCGACAAAATTCTGTGCCTGTAAAAGGGCCGCTTCCTGTTGATCTTCCTTCGTATCGGCATGTGTCTCCACCATTCTATGATACTTCGGCTGATAGAATTCATAAGGAAAGACATTTACCCCTCCATTTTCGCCGGATATCGAGATATGTGTTTTATCCGCTTTGATATTTGCGGCCCAGGAGCATTCAAATAGCAGGGTGCTTCCATCATCAAAACGGATGTAGGCACTCACATGGTCATCGACGTCAATCGCTTCATGATCATAGCTTCCCCAGTCGTTAACCTGATCTGGCTGCTTACTTAAACACTGATAGGTTTGAGCATTGACCTCTATTGGTTTCGAAGGGGAAACAAGCCAAAGGGCTGTATCAAGTAAATGGCATCCCCAGTCAATTAAGCTTCCTCCGCCTTGAAGCTGTTTGTTTATAAATACACCCCAGCCTGGGACCTTTCTTTGCCGCATGGCTTGCACGCGCGTAACAATAGGTGCTCCCACTTCCGGCATCGACTCTTTTGCCAGCATCACAGAATCTACAAAACGATAATGATATCCAACCATTAATAGTTTATTATTTGCTTCTGCCGCTTCCAGCATGCGCTTTCCTTCATCTGCATTCATTGCCATTGGTTTCTCACATAAAACATGAACCCCTTGATTTAAGGCAGCAACTGCTATTGATTCATGAAATTTATTTGGTGTGCAGATGGTCACCGCATCTACGTGCTTGAACATGTCCAAATAATTTTCATATACATGAGGAATCGCATATTTTTCCGCTACTTCCTTCGCGCGGACCAAGTTAACATCCTGTACACCTGTTATTTCTACTTTATCACTTAATGACTGATAAACAGGGATATGGCGGTTTTCCGCTATTCCCCCTGCTCCAATCAGTCCCATTTTCAAACGCTTCATGATTTGTCACTTCTCCAAGGAATAGATTCTTTTTGTTTCAACGGATTCTAATGCTGCTAAAATAATAGCGAGCGATTTCTTTCCTTCTTCACCGTCGATCAAAGGTGTTGTATCATTTTGAATGGAATCAATAAAATGATCAATGACATGTGTCGTTGTCTGGCCGCCTTCATCATTGGACTGAATGGCGCCCAGCTCGTATTTTACTGTTTCGCCATTCGTATATTGAACAACTAAAGAGTACGTCGGGTCATCTTCTAAACGTAATGTAGCTTTCTCTCCGTAAATAATGGTGGAATTATCTTCTTTCGCTGTATAAGCCCAGCTGGCAGCTAATGTCCCAATCGTGCCTTTTTCTGATTTAAGTATCAGCGTCGCGTTATCATCTACATCTGCATTTTCTTTCGCACTGGTTTCCACGAACGCACCAACTTCTACAAATTCATCCTGTAATAAATAACGGACTAAATCAGCTTTATGCACGCCTAAATCTCCCATTGCCCCAATAAATGCTTCGTCTTTTTTAAAGAACCAGCTATCTTTGCCATCTGCACTCCATCCTTCTGGTCCGCCATGTCCAAATGTGGTACGGAAGCTGTAAACCTTGCCAACCGCTCCAGATGCAATCAGTTCTCTGGCTTTTTGATGCGAGTTGACAAAACGCTGATTATGTCCGATCATTAATTTCTTTCCACTTTGCTGTGCCGCTTCAATCATCTGATCTGCCTCTTCTGCAGAGGTTGCCATCGGCTTTTCACAAAGCACATGCTTTCCGGCATTCAGTGCATCCACACTGACAGGTGCATGTAAGTAATTTGGCAGACAAACGCTGACAGCATCAATGTCATCTTGTTTCAACAGTTCCTTATAATCTGTATATGCCTTTGCTTCATATTTAACCGCTGCTTCTTCTGCCCGTTCCCCGACGATATCGCACACTGCCGTGATTTCCACATGTTTATTTGCTGCATATTCCGGCAGATGGCGATGCTTTGCTATACTTCCGCATCCGATAACCGCTATTTTCAAACTCATTTTACCGCTTCCTCTCTCTATCTTGATTTATTTTTCAATCGGCTGATAATTGCCATACGTATGCTTTGGAGTATCTTGATTCTTAGCCCATTCTACTGCATTTTTGATTACTTGCTGGACCTCAGCCTGATGATACGTCGGATAGGTTTCATGGCCAGGACGGAAATAGAATATCTTCCCTCTGCCGCGTTTAAATGTTGCTCCGCTGCGGAAGACCTCTCCGCCGGTAAACCAACTGACAAAAACCAATTCATCTGGAGCAGGAATATCAAAATGCTCTCCATACATTTCTTCTTTTTCAATTTCAAAATATTCGCCGATTCCTTTGGCAATGGGATGAGATGGATCTACATTCCATACACGCTCTGTATCATCCGATTCACGCCATTTTAAATCACAGCCTGTCCCCATCAGTGATTTAAAGATTTTAGAGAAATGGCCGGAGTGAAGAACAATTAATCCCATTCCTTCTAATACACGCTGTTTTACGCGTTCCACAATGTCATCCTGTACTTCCCCATGCGCCATATGCCCCCACCAAACCAGGACTTCTGTGTTATTCAGCACTTCTTCTGTTAATCCATGCTCTGGTTCGTCTAATGTCGCTGTTGTTACGTCATGCCCTGCTTCTGTTAAAAAGCCGGCGATTGCGCCATGGATACCTTTTGGGTAAATGGATGCAACGGTTTCATTTGTTTTTTCGTGACGATTTTCATTCCATACAGTTATATTCATTCCTGTACCTCCTAGTTGTCTTATTTGCGTAAAGTAACGATTAATAAATCCAATAGAGAGAAAAACAGATCACAAGGATATAATCGCTTTCATTTACAGATAATCTAATTATTATCATAAAGGATATTCTATCAATTTAACATAAATGATATAATGAAAACATGAACTATTTAATTATAAAAGGAGAAAAATATGAGAGTCAGCTTTTGCGGTTATTCCTATCATAACCAATTATTTCACACGATGCATAAATCTCGTTACGCCTCTTATCTGTTTCGATTACAGATCGAAGGTAAAGCGAAAATTAAAGTAAACAATGAAACACATCATATTGAAAAAGGCGATTTATTAATTGTCAAACCCGGGGAAACCTATGAACTGCATGTAGCAGAAGGCCAACAAAGCGGTGACTATTGCTTATATTGTGAAGGCGAAGAAGTTGACCAGCTTTTTCGCCACAGGCCAGTACTTTCCAAAATTACGATGGATCACACCGTCTTAAATTTATGGCAATCCCTCTTTATTGAAGAAAGAAGACCGGAAAAAGAAAAGAATAGTAAATTAACTCACTACTTGCTAAGTGCACTTTGTGTTTCTCTAGAACGCTCACTGGATAAAAAATCAACAGACATTAACAGACCTTATATTGTTACAAAGATGATGCGCTATATTGAAGAAAATGCAACCAAACAAGACTTCAAAATAAATGATATTGCAAATTATTGTAATATGAGTGTGTCAAGATGTGTTCACCTTTTCAAGGAATATATTGGACAAACAATGGTGGAATATGCACAATCGATTCGGATTTCTACCGCAATCAATCAGATGAAATATACAACAATGACATTAGAAAATATTGCCCAAAACTGCGGCTTTGGCTCTTATTCGTATTTTCACCGTGTTTTCAAGAAATTTCATCTTGTTTCTCCAAGGGAATATCGTGAGAAAATGTTTGAATCTTAATGGTTGAATAAGCAAGTCAGTAAATTAAAAATTCCAGTGAACCATCCAAAGCTAAATAGAATTTATACCTTTAAACAGCTATATCTGAATTACTTATAACTCTATACCCCTTTGTTGGCTTATAGCAATAGTACCTTTAAGTATTGCAGCCCAGGAAGTCAAAAATTAATAGTTACTTTTAATGAACTATGCTGAAGTTCTATTTTAATGGCAATTAGCAAATCTCTTATCAAAATAATTTCAGTTATGCCGTGAGAGATTAGATTAGAAAACTCTCAATAAAGAGAAACTTCCTTGTTTTGTGCTAAGAAGTTTCTCTTTTTATCCCTGTATCTTATCTTGGTCGTCTCTCTTTTGTTTCTGGGAATTTAGGAAACGGCTGATGCGGCATTGTTTGATACCAATATGCAACTGATGAAATATCATCTGCACGTTCAAACAATTTAATATCATCATTACCTATTTGTTGAAGCGTCACTGTCAATTTTTCATCAAAACGTATTGGATCCGGTAAATGCCAACGATACAGTCCATGCATTGGCAACGCATCTCTTCCGAATCCATGCGTCGGAATACTATCTTTAGTTGGAAAATTATCCCTTGTATGATCCTCCGTAGATTGAAAAGCATAACCTAAAAACGGTGTATTATAAGTGGATGATCGAATAACTCCATCTTTATGTTTTTTATGAAAAGCCCAAGCTCCGCCAAAATAATCTTCGGTACCTGTGCCGCAAATAGTCGGATATTTTTCATCATCATCAATATAGAATTTAAATTCTCCTTCGCCCCACCAATAACGCTCCAGTGCAGTTAAAGCAAGATAGGTTCCAACATAATGCCCCTTTCCTTCAATATTCCTGACTACCGTATAATCTTTTGCTTCCTTCGTATATTTTTCTCGACGCCATTGTGCATGAAAATATGCTGTATCATCGTCTATTTCGTCTTCTACGGTATAATTAATAGTGTAGAAGAAAGCATCAATATCTCCCTCGTGTTCATTTGTTATTTCGATACGTGCTTTTTTCCTAAATGGCATTGGAAAATAACAATTCATTGCTCCGGATGGATTAACTACGATAGGCATAGAATTAATATCACATCGTGTTCCAAAGCCATTACAGAAGAAGTCTCCCAATGGAGTTTCAACAGATGGTGTTTCTTCATTATCCCAATACATCCGCAATACAAGATCTCTTAGTACAAAGCTTCCGTGTATGGTTGCATCTGTCACTGTCATCCAAATATGACGAATAGTTCCCGGCCCCTCTATTTCTGCCAATGTCAAGGTTTCCCCACTCTTTATTTGGATCATCGGGCTCCCTTTTCTGCTTGGTCCTAAATCACTTCCTTCTTTACCACCTTCTCCGGCTGCTCCAGTAGGATTCTCTGGATTAATAGACCTGCTTTTATTCTTTTTTAACTTTTCAATTCCTTCTAGTGTAAACATTTCAAAACTCCCTTTCTATATTATAATTTATCCTTTTATTGCTCCTCCGGTTAGACCGGAAATAATTCCTTTTCTGAATATAACTGTTAATATAACAATTGGTAGCATTGCAATGATTGAACCGGCAAATATGGTGCCGTATGGAATGGAATATGGACCACTGAATAGTGCAATACCAACCGAAACCGTCCGCATTGACGGATCTGAATTTATAATTAATGCCAGGAAGAATTCAATCCATGTTGCAATATAAGTGAAAATCGCTGCTGTAAATAACCCAGGCTTAATTAAGGGAAGGTATATTTTGTAAAAAATAGTAAATACATTTGCTCCATCAACTCTTGCGCTTTCTAGCAACGAAGTCGGAATCTGTACAAAATAATTTCGTAACAACCAAACTGCGAATGGCAAATTAAAAGCTATATAAGGGATTACCAGTCCAGTATATGTGTTCAACAAACCTAAATTATTCAGCATAATATAGACGGCCGGCGCAACGGTAACTGGAGGAAACATCGATAAAATCAACAGTCCAACCATCATTGGATATTTATTCGGTAATGGCAGTTTTGCTATAGCAAAGGCTGCCATACTTGAAAATATTAGTACAATAATTGTTGCAGATACAGATACAATCATACTGTTGAATAAATTTTCTAAAAAACCAAAATCAACTAATGCTTCCCGATAATGATCTAGTGTCCATGTTTCCGGAATTAAACTGGGCGGATAATCCCCCAATTCAGATGCCGGTTTTAAAGACGTAATAACTATCCAATAGAATGGGGCTATAATAATAGCCAAAAAACTAATCAAAACGGCATAACGGCCAGCAGTGGATAATCGTCGCATAGGTTAAGACTCTCCTTTCACAACAGAGCGAATCAGCGGATAAAATGTAATTGACAACATAATAATGAAAAATACAACGCTTACAGAAATCGCTGAACCTAGACCAAAATTCAAATTCTGAAACAATGATTTTTGTGCTAACATTGCAACTGGTTGGGTAGCGTTACCCGGTCCGCCACCTGTTAATACAAACGGTAAATCAAATACCCCAAAAGCTTGTAATAAGCGAAAAATAATAGAAACTGCAATACTACCTTTAATAGCTGGCAACGTAATCTTCCAAAATTGTTGCCAAACATTTGCTCCATCCATGGAGGCAGCTTCATATTGATCCTTTGGAACCATTTGTAATCCTGCTAATAATATAATGACAACAAATGGGGTGGTCTTCCATATTTCTGCAATCATCATGCTGATAACAGCTGTATCGGGAGTCGCCAGCCAAGCAATTGGGCTGTCAATCAGATGTAGTGTTTCCAAAACATAGTTTAATACGCCATAGACAGCATTGTAGATGTATGACCACATCTGACCGGATACGACAGTGATTAACGCCCATGGGATTAACATAACAACCAGAGATACATTTAATAAACGCTTCACTTTATTAATCGCTAGCGCAATTAACAGTCCTAGCACAATTTCAACAGCAACCGTGACAAAAGCAAAATAGAATGTAAACCATATGCTATCCCAATAAACCGGGTTGGTGAAGATATCAATGTAATGCTGCAGCCCAATAAAATCGAATATATACCCGCTGCTTGAGATATCTACATTGCTTAAGCTCATACGAATGGTGTAAAAAATTGGATAGAACATAATCGCTGCAAGCACCAGAAAAGCAGGAAGTACCATTAAATATCCGGGCACGTTTTTTTTCCATGGTCTATGATGCAAGGGTTGTTGATTCACATTTTTAGTTCTATTTGACATGGCTAAACCTCTTTTCTTGTGTTATAATCCAGATTCATTTGCTGATTTTATTTGTTCTTCCATAACTTCCAGTATTTCCTTAACATCTCGATCTCTGACAAACATATCATTCACATTCATATATATACCTTCAGAAATAGCATTATAGTTTGGAGATTTCGGCCTTGGTGTCGGAACTGCTTCTTGATAAATTTCTAATATAGGATATTCCTGAATCATTTCAGGATCTTCCGTAATACTGATATTGGTCGGAATCATATCATGTTTTTCTACAATCAGCCTTTGAGCTTCTTCACCTGTTAAATAATCCATAAAAGCTAAAGATGCTTCTAGGTTCTCTGTATTTGGGTTGATAAACACATTCCATCCGGATTGTGTTGTGTTACTTTCTCCGCCTTCAAAGGCAGGAAGCGGTACTATTCCTACATTTTCACTTATTGCAGAGGTATCCGGATCCTGTAATTGACCATAGTAACTCATCCAATTACGTAAGAAAGCTGCTGATCCTGAACTAAACGTATTCGTTGCTTCATCTTCATGAAAAGTAGCTACTGCATTTGGTGTTGCACCGCTAGTAAACAACTCTTTTACAAAGGATAAAGCTTTTTCTGTTTCCGGTGAGTTAATCACGACATTCTCATCTTCATCTAAGACATCCCCGCCTGCTGCACGTAAATATTCTAAGAAATTTGTCGTTAACCCTTCATAAGAAGCTCCCTGCCAAACGAACCCGTAGTCCACATATCCCTCTTCTTGTAATTGTATGGAGGTTTCTTGCAATTCTTCCCATGTGCTCGGAACAGGCAACCCCGCTTCTTCTAAAATATCCTCGCGATAATAAAGAACGCCGATATTATCATAGAATGGAGCACCATAGATTCCGCCTTCATAAGTAACAGAATCAATCAATGTTTCTGGAAAACGATTCCAAAATTCCTCTGGCATTACATTTGACAAATCCATTGCAATGTTTGCATTCCCAAATTGTGCTGGCCAATTGGAATCCCCGCTGTAAATATCCGGTGTTTCGTTTTGCCCTCCAATTGTGGTCGTATAATAAGTTTGTGATTGATTTGTAGTAGACGGCGCTTCCTCCAACTCAACATTAACGTTTGGGTATTGTTCTTCAAACCCTTCTATTAATTCTTGTCTTAACCCTAATCCAGAAAGGCCTCCGCTTGACCATACAATTGTTCCTTCTGGCTCAGAATAGTCTACAGGTTCCTGCATATCCTCTTCAGAAGAAGCATTCTCATTATTACTACAACCTACTATTAATAAAAGTAGAATAATATTAGAAAAACAAATGATTTTTTTCATTTTCTTCATCCTCCATGAAAAGTTAAACGTTTAACTTTCGAGTTAAAAATTAATAAGTTTATCAAACTTATTATTTAAATTTTACTTTGAATACACCCGCATGTCTCTCCAATAATCAATTTATTCTTTAACTCCTCTGTCTTTTTATTTTCTCCGTTTTTTATATCTAATAACTTTTGTATTGCTTGCTCCCCTATTCTTTGAACAGGTTGCTCAATAATAGTGATTTGCGGATGTAAAAATTCCATCCATGGTTCTATATCAAATCCTATAACTGCAATGTCATCAGGAATTTTTTTATCTCTTTTTTTCAGCTCTCTATATGCTCCTAAAAGTAATTGGTTATTCGTAATGTAAACTGCTTCTATACGAGGATTTTGGTCCAATAATTTTTTCATTGCTTTCTGACCAGTTTCAATACTTCCGTCACCACAAGCTATAAAGTTGTCTTTTACAGAGAAACCAGCAGATTTCATTGCCTTCATATATCCCTGTTTTCGATCTTCCATAGAGGAAACTTCCGTATTTGCATAAATAATACCTATTTCTTTATAGGAATGTTCGTTGATTAGATGATTGACTGCTTCAACTGAAATTTGTTCATTATTTGTAGCTAACGTATATTCTTCCAGACCAGGCACTTTACGATCCAAAAAAACCATAGATGTGTTATTTAGATAGCGTTTTAATTTTTCCTTTGTCCATCCTTTTGTTGGTGCCATAATAATTCCTTCTGCTCTTTGTTGCATCAGAGAATCAAGAAATGACTGTTGTGCTTCTATGTCTTCCCCTGTACTTCCTACAATAATTTTCCAACCTAAGGCTTCTGCTTGAACCTGTATTCCATTAAGTACATCTGTAAAAAATGGATTATAACCAATGGTTAAAACACCAATTAATTGGCTAGAACCAGATTTAAGCTGGCGAGCGGATGCATGTGGTATATAACCTAATGTTTCAACAGATTTTAACACTTTCTCTTTCGTTTCTTTCTTTACAGATTTTGTACCATGTAATACATGCGATACTGTAGCTGTTGATAAACCGCAATGTTTACTTACATCTTTCAAAGTTACGTTCAAAAGACACCCTCTCCTAAATAAAAAAGTTAAACGTTTAATATTTAATTACATAATAAAGATATCGCTTTCAATTGTCAATAAATATCGAGATTTTTTATTCACTTATATAAGTTGAACTTAATATTTTACCTTTCGGCAACCGCTACAGAAAAACACTTCTTTTCCCATGGTAGTCTCTAGGATTTTTCTCCGCTGGTTACAGTGCTTATCCTTTAAATAAATAGTTAATTTTTAGACACAAAAGAAAGATTTATTAATTCACTTAATATTGATTGCAATAGTAAATGTCTCACTCTTCGGAGTGACACTATACAATGTTCGAATAGAATTTCTTAATAAGTTGCCTAAGTCAACTTATTAAGAAATTCAGCGAACTCTCCTGCTAAAATCTGACAGTTTATCAAAGGATTCGTTTAATATGCTAGAATTTTATTTATCTTTTACCAATACTATTTTCCAAAAATCTACTGTTAAGTCTCATACTTTTCAAATATTCTTCTAATCATAAAAGAGCTAACGTAAGCAATAAAAGAAAAACCAATAAAAATATCCATATATATTTTTACTACCAGCCATAATGGTGAGAAGAGCATTAACACTCCGGGTCCCAGTATAAAGACAATAATTAATAAAATAAAATACATATTGGCTATACTTATTTTTATTACATTTATACAAGCTTCTTTTATTGTACAGTTATAACGTGCAATATATGGAAAAATCAGTACAAGATATATACAGAAAATGGCCGAGAACATTACTAAACTCATTAAAATTATTGTTGAAAATTTTCCAGTATAAAATTGTAAAAAGAAATAGTTTAATGCTAGAATTATTCCGAATAAAGCTAAAAGCCCCCAAATAAGTGTACTTTGTTTGAAATTATTTTTGAATGCCTGCCAAAACCCGTTGATTAGCCCACCCTCTTCACCCCTAACCATTTTCAACGTAATTGAAAACATAGCAGTAACAGAAGCACCAATTGTTACAATCGGCAAACTGAAAAGGATAAACACTATATTTAGTAAAATCAATTCTACTACTCTAGATAAAAAATGATATACAGGACCGTCTATCCCTAAGATACTCCCCATGTTTTATTCCTCCCCAGTTGACACTATTCTTTAACAGATCCCACAACAATACCCGTTACAAAGTATTTTTGAAGAAAAGGATAAATCAATAATAAAGGAATCGTAGAAACTACTATTTTTGCTGCATTGAGATTCCGATTCTGTACTTCAGCAATATTCTGCAGCGCATCACTATTTGTACCAGACCTCACCAACTCAGAAATATCAATGGTAAGAGACTGAATATAGGTCATAATCGGATAGTTACTTACTTGACTCATATAAATAAGTCCTGTCATAAAATCATTCCAGTTACCTACAATACTAAACAATGCCACTGTTGCTAGAGCCGGCAAAGAAACCGGAATATAGACTTTAGTTAATATTTGCAGTGGACTGGCACCATCAATAATAGCTGCTTCTTCCAAAGATTTTGGGACACCGACAAAGAAATTCATAATTAAAATCACGCTAAAAATTGGTACTGCCCCCGGTAAGACTAAAACCCAAATGGTATCTAATAAATTCAGGTTCCTGATGATAATATAGGTCGGAATTAATCCGCCGCTAAATAACATGGCAAAAATAATGATGTTCATATAGATATTTCTACTCTTGAATTCACGTTTCGTTTTGGATAATGGGTAAGCCATTAACACAATTAATGTCAAGTTAATTACTAAAGCAAGCACCACGCGCTGTACAGATATAAAGAATGATCTCCAGAACTGTGCATCCTCCATAATCATTTCGTAAGCACCTGTTGAAAAATTGACCGGCGTAAGTCCAACTATGTTAGCCGCCACTGCTGCCCCGCTGCTGAAGGATATAGCAACGATATTCCACAAGGGTAATAGACATATTAACCCCAAAAATATAACGATAAGATAAATGATAAATTTTCCCATTTTCGTGGAGAGACTATTTCCTTGTATCATTTATACTCCCCCTTAGAATAATTTTCTTTCTGTGAATTTTTTGGCTATATTATTAGCTGACAGTATTAGAATCAAACCAATTACAGATCTAAACAAACCTACAGCTGCTCCAAAACTGTAATCACGTCCGACCAAACCTTCTCTATATACATAAGTATCAATCGTATCCCCAGTTTCATAAACCATTGGAGAATAGAGGTTATATACTTGATCAAAGCCGCCTTCTAGTACACTTGGGAGACTTAAAATGGCTAAGAGCAGGATAATCGGCAGCATCCCCGGTAAGGTAATATGCCAAACACGTTTCCACCAATTTGCTCCATCCATACTGGCAGCTTCATGCAAGCCTGGATCGATAGAAGCAATAGCAGCTAAATAAATCACGGAGTTAAAGCCAAACTCTTTCCAGACATCCGAACCAATTAATAAGGGCTGAAACCAGGTATTACTTCCAAGAAAATTAATTCTATCCAGACCGAACGAATCTAAAATTTGATTAACCGTTCCGTCCAAACTAAATAAATTGACCACAACCGTTGCCAAAACTACCCATGATAAAAAGTGAGGTAAATAAACAATAGTCTGTACAGATTTTTTAAGCAATTTCACACGAATTTCATTTAATAAAATCGCAAATGCAATTGCAAGCAGCGAACCAAAAATAATTTTCCCTAATGCAATTACAATTGTATTCCGAAACACTTTTCCAATATCAGGAAGGTTGAACATATAACTGAAATGTTCCAGTCCTACAAACTCTGAGCCAAAGAAACCTTTTGCCGGTACAAAATCCTGAAAAGCCATGATGATTCCAAACATTGGCGCAAAGCTAAATATAAGCAAAAAAATCATTCCTGGCGCTAGCATAGCGTGGTAGGTTAATTTCGCCTTTTTCACATCTTTCTTACGATCACGTGCAGGTGCAACCTGATTATTTATTGCCAACTTCTTTCCCTCCTTTAAAGAAAACTTGGTATTCGTTAAAGGGAGTCTTGAAAGCGTATTTTGCTTTCTTAGAATCCCTTATGCTCTGGAGTGCAAGCCTTTCGGCGAATGCCTTAGTTGCGCTTATACTTGGTACCTAAAAATTTTTACTACGTCGAATCACTTCTGCGCTAAAATTTTATGCTTTCCTAATGTGTAACAGAGGGGCTGTTGCTCAACCCCTCTTCACTATCTATTCTTGTTGAGTCAGCTCTTCTTCTATTTCATCCAGGATTTCGTTACCGCCTTGATTATGCCAGTTGTCAACAAACGTATCAAAATAATCAACCGGCTCTGCTCCTGTTATAATCTTAATAAAGTCTTCTTCTTCTAACTTTGTTAGATTAGCTCCTTTTTGTTCCATTGTTGGTGTGTTCACCACATAAGCTGCTTCTACCCAATTAAATCGTTCTTCTTCCGTCAGCTTGTTCATTAACCCCCACCCTACAATACGGGAATGATAGCTAGACCAGTTAGAAGTTGGTGCGTCCTCAGGATTTTCCGTATAATTTTCAATTCCATTTATACTTTGTCTAACTTGAGGATTAGTAATTTCTTCAACAGCCATCTCTTCATTCAAAACAGCTTGAACATCTTGATAATCATCCAAATATGTCTGCATTGGAAGAACTACGATGTTAAATGGTTTCGTTGAATCATCGACACCTTGTTCCAAATATTCTGCGACCTCAGGGAACGTATTTTCCATATCCTCTTCTGTTGTATTTTCAATGTCGTCATAAAATAAGTTCAACATTTCGACTGCTTTCTCTGGATGCTCATATCCTTTCCTGACAACGATAAAATTACTGCCTGTTGTTTTTTGTTCGGGTACATTTACTTTGCCCTCATCATCCGCTAATGCATAAGCTGTAAATCTTGCATCATTATCCATCTCTCTAATATTCGATAACCCCCAGTCCGGTATGTGCCAAGGGCCTGTTGCGATACCTGTTTGCCCATTTGTAAGCAAGGCCATAATGTCATCAAATGACCTCGTTCCAAATTGCGGGTCAATGATACCTTCCTCAAACCAGTCATTCATTAATTCAAGTGCTTGTTTTGTACCTTCTGATGTTGATCCATAAGAAATACTGCCATCTTCTTCTATTAAATATTTTTTAGGCTGTCCTTCATAAACCGCAGCAATAGAATTCATCGTAAATGATCCATAATCTCCTGCATTTAAATAATTTTCAAAAGGTACCCCAACCGGATTGCCAGAATCACCTGGATCATTTTCAATGAAAGATTTTGCAACTTCTTCCAATTCGTCCAAAGTAATCAGGCTGTCTCCATCTTCATCTATTGATAAATCTAATTCTTCTAACCAATCCTCACGTATCCAAACCATTTGCGGTGCTGCCAGAGACTCCGTTCCCGGAAGTGCCATAAGGCTGTCCTCAAAGGTCGCATCTTCTAAAGGCTGATTATCATAGGTGGCATAGGTTTCTTTAATATAATCACTCGCATTTTCTTCATATACATCGCTTAAATCTTCAATTAAATCATTATCGACTAAATCTTTCAGCTCCTCTCTGGAAACGATCATCATATCTGGTAAATCTCCAGAAGAAATAGCCAAAGCTACTTGCCTGTTATAGTCTTCTCCCTCTGCTTCGAATGCATTTCGAATCTCTATATCTAATACTTCTTCAGCTACACGAGTATACGCATTATCTTCAAAAGTATCCCCTTCAGGCAGTTTAGGATTGGAGCCTGTCGAACGGCCGATATTGATAATAGGCTTGCCATCTTCTGTTGTTGTTTCCCCATCATTGGAAGATTTCTGTACACATGCAGCTAATGTACTGGTTAGCATTAATAAGATTATTAGTAATTTAATATTTTTCAATGAATCCGTTTTCATTTTCTTGTAATCTCCCTTCATATTCTGTCTTTCTAGCAAAATCATGGCCATCGATTTCGTATAAATTTATTTTAATTGATGTTTGATGCATGGGAAATATCAAATAATCCGTTTTCATATACTATTTTCCGGAATATTTTATTATTTTCATGCTTGAATTAAAAAAACCCCACAACTATTTTGTGGAGTTTTTCTCCTATTCATCTACATGGTGAGACAATTGTGTCTCTCCATGAACAATTGGGATAACCAAAGTTACTTTCGTATAGTAATCCATTTCACTTTCATACTTTAAACCGTAAGAAGAACCATAAAATAATTGCACTCTATTATGGACATTTCTAACACCATATCCTTCCGTCTTGGTAGTTAAGATGGACTGTAGCTTCGTTGGTTCTATTCCTGCTCCATTATCAGTCACAGAAAATTCTAATGTATTTTCTATTCTTTTTAATTTGATCATCAATTTCCCACGCTCAGAACTTTCTTTATGGTCGATTCCATGATTAATAGCATTCTCCACTAATGGCTGTAAAAGTAAATTTAACATGGTATAGTGATAAGTTGATTTATCCAGTTCATAATGTACATCAAATGAATTGGAATGCATTAATTGTTGAATATTTATATAAGAAATCACATTTTCAAGTTCTTTCTCTACTTCTATAATACTTCTCCCTTTATTTAAAGTAGTTCGATAAAAGCTGGACAGGTGTTGAGTCATCTGGCTGATTTCTTCTTGTTCTGCCATAATAGCTTTACTATTAATCAATGAAAGGCTATTGTAGAAAAAATGCGGATTGATTTGCGCCTGTAAAGCTTTCATTTCATATTCTTGCTGGGCAATTTTACTTTTATATACCTGATTGATCATATTATTTAATTTATTGACCATATCTCCAAATTGTTTGATTAAGCTTCCAATTTCATCCGTACCGCTGTTAAAAACGGAGACTGTCAAATCTCCTTCTTCTATCTTTCGCATATTTTCCGATAGTTTTTCTAGTGGTCTAACCACTACTTTTGCCAATAAATAAATAGATAATACCATAATTAAAATACTTAATAAGATAACCAATACAACCGTTACTCTCATCGGAAGCGTAGCAGCTGAAATAATATCAGTCGGCCGATATAAATAAACAGTCCAACTATAAGAAGGTAATTCAGCTTGTTGAATGACAAAATCAGATTCAATGTTATCAACACCTTCTGCTGACTCTAATAATGAAAATTTACCTTCCAGACTTCTATCAGAAAATGTTTCATATGAATAAACAGGATTTCCGTCACTGTCCAAAATTGCGACACCATAATCCTCTTCAAATAAACTGGACATTGAGTCAAAAAATTGTTGATAATTTATTTCCATTTGAAGAATATTATTATACATTCTGCGTTCATCAAATATTGGATAAATCAGCTTAAATATTTCATCCTCCGATGAAGCTACCAGAGTTGGCCGATTCGAATCCTTAGTACTGTTAAACCAGCTATTTTGATTAATGTCTGCCAGCGGTCTCAGTAATTGATCATAAGGGTTCATTTGATTATCGGTATAAACAGTAATAGAATCAATATCCGTCTGTAAAGTTGGCGGGGTAGCCAATGTAGGAGCCAATGTATCATTATAAAACTTATACATTTCATAGTTGCTATCATACTCTGCAGTTAATCCATTTTTTATTTCTTCATTCCATACAATTTGATTAACTATGTTCAAATAATTATCGATTTTATAATCTATATTTAGAATGGACTGGTTTAATGCTTCAGAAAGATTTTCATTTTCACGGGTAACTAATGAATCTTGTATTTGGTAATACCACATACTTCCTAACGTCATAATAGGTAAGCAGCTGGCAACAATACAAATCAGTAATATTTTCTTGCGGAATTTTAAATTAATAAAGCCTTGTTTAAAAAGATTCATCTCATTCACTTCACCTCTACCTTCTTTTCATCTCCCGGTATTTTTGGGGACTGACACCTAAATGCTCTCTAAAAATTCTAATAAAATAGGAATCGTTTTTATAACCAATCACTTTACTTATAGTATTCACTTTCATATTGGTATTACTAAGCAATTCTTCTGCTTTATTCATCCTTACCTGTTTAATATATTTATTAATTCCTACCCCAGTATCCTGTTTGAACTTATCACTTAAATAACCAGGCGTTAAATATACTTTTTCCGCTAACATGTCTAAACCCAGGTCTTTTTCTATATTCTCTATAATATATTGTTTCACTATTTCAATGACATGCTTCGGTGAATTCTTTTCTTCTTCTAATCCTTTTATTACTTTCCTTTGTACTTCCAGTAAAGTCTGCTTGATGTCAGAGAAATGTTTATAAGAGTAGATTAATTCAATGTATCTATTCATGCTGTCTTTACTGTATTCCGGCATTGTCTGAAAAAATAACTGCAGCAGCCGGGCGAACAAGAAGCGAAGATAACCTTGTGCAGTATTCGTTCTTTTATCGTACTTTTGAATAATTAGACTTATCTTTTGCTCTAATTCTACTGTATCCCCTTGTTGAAGTGCTCTTTCGATTTCTTCTAATAAATATTCATCTTCTTTGTACTCTTTACTATCTGTTAATGGTGTATCAATTGGATAGATAAAGACATCTGAATAAAAAAAGCGATCTTTTAAGTAACCTTCTAACTCATTATACGTTTGAGCTATTTGGACTGGATTCTTCATATGATTACTTACAGAGAGAACACAATTGATGCCATATGTTTCTTGGATTTTTTGTTGTATTTGCATAGCAGCTTCCTTATATGTAAATGGTCTCCTTAAATTATCTTTAAATAGTAAGACGATTTGAAAAGGATTTAGATTAATTACGTCATATTTACTATCTAATGTGGCTCTCTTAATTACTTCATAAAAATATTCATTTTCTTCCTCAAACAAACTATCCAAAAAAGCAGTATCAGAATGGACAAGAATCATTCGATTATAGTCATTTAAAAAATCAAAATTTAAGAAAGGGTATTCATTTTTCAATATATCTATCGGTGTTTGATTTAATAAACGATATAGAATATGCTGTTTTATAAATAATTGATTTACTTCTCTTTTTTCTTGTTCCTCTTTACGTTTTCTAATATTCCTCATTACTTCTGTCATTGTTTGATTAAATTCTTCTGGTTTAACAGGCTTTAATATATAATTATCAGCTCTTAGCGTTAGCGCTTTCTTAACAAAATTAAAATCATCATGACCGCTAAAAAATATAATTTCTATATCATCATAGCGCTCCCTTACTTTCGTTGCTAATTCTATACCGTTTACAAAAGGCATTTGCACATCAGTAAGTAAAATATCAGCAGGGCTTCTCACTAATTCTTCAAAAGCTTCTTTCCCATTAGCCGCTTCTATTATTTCTAACTCGAAATCAAATTTTTTTAATAAAAAACGAATGACGTTTCTTTCATCTTTTTCATCATCTACAATTAGAATACGATACATCATCCGACCTCCTTTATTAAAATATAACATTCATTTAAAGATATGAACTATGTTTATTCTAAATTATCTTTTGAGAAAACTTCATAATTTACTATCATTTGACTGATGTATAACTTAAATAGGATAAATAATGCATAAAATAAATGAAAAAGAACCCGTTTCCGATAAAGTTAATAGTATCACAATTAACTACCGGAAAAGAGTTCTTATAATGGCTGCTTTATTTTTTAAATCACACTTTGTTTCAAACTAAATTAAAATTATTTAACAATCGAGAAGAACTATCCTTAATTGTCTGTTCAATCTTTTTTCTTGTTGCTTCACTGACATATCCATCATTTAAATATCTGGACACGGTGCTCTTTGCAACTCCTGCTTTTTCAGAAATATCTCGAATTGTGGCCATAATTTCTATCCTTTCAGCTCTGGTCATCTTCTATTCTTATTAGATATTATATCTGATTATCCTGCCATTTTCACTCATTGTATAATTTGCACTTGAATTATTCCTGGAATATTGCAGCCTTACAAATTCTTACCTACCACCGTATAGTCGTTGCAAATAAATAAAGCAATAAGCAATAATATAAGAAATTGCTCATTTAAGTGTTTTTAGCTTACCATTAAAGTTTATTTTAACTTTGATATGGACTAATTTTCATTTCTGTCATTTTCAAAATGACACCCAAAATACCAAATCACATTTATAGAGTGACTTGGTATTTTTAATAAATTAAATCTAATTATACTGTACGCTTAAAGATACATTAAATATAGGAATTAAGTAGATATTCATTATCAAATCTAAAACCAATTAAATAAATTAAACAACACTCCCCCCTCTTTAAGTCCTCCATCGTGCAAATCCGCCTTCTGAATTTATCACCTGCCCTGTAATCCAGGACGCTTCGTCAGTTAACAGCCAGCTTATGAGATTAGCCGTATCACTAGGTTCCCCAAAACGATTAAATGGGAATTTACTTCTTACCTCTTTCCATTTACTTTCTGTTAAATAACCTGTGTCTACTGGACCAGGATTCACTGTATTAATTGTAATATTTTTATCAGCTAATTCATCAGCTAACGTAAGGACGATTTCTGCTAATCCGCCTTTTGCAGTAGCATAAGCCACTTTTCCGGGCATCGGACCTTGCTGCTGTCCGGAAGTCATAAAAATAATCTTCCCAATATTTTTTTCGGATGAATGCTGTTTCATAAATGATTGGGCAAGCAGCAGCGAAGAACGTGTATTTATAATATAGTGTTTGTCAATCATCTCTGCCGTTAGTTCTTCTAAAGGTCCATCGGAACCACTCAAGGCATGATTACAAACTAGAGCATCTACATGTCCGCAGTGCTTTTTAATTTCTTTAAATAATTCCTTAGGAGCAGAAGCATCCATAAAGTTGCCTTTGAACTCATGAAATGTTGCGTCTTCTACAAGCTCTGCTTTCACTCCCTCTATCACAGCATCTAAGTCGTCAGCTCCCCAATCCTGCTCTCGATCATGTGCTTGATAATGGTGAATAATAACAGTAGCCCCAAAAGCAGCTGCTTTTCTGGCTATAGCATATCCTATTCCAGCCCGTCTGCTGACCCCTGTAATCAAGATTTTTCTACCTTTTAAAGGATATTGTTTCCTTGTTAATTCGCTCATGACTTTCTCCTTGTATATTATATTTAGAGTTTTTATCTTCCGATTTTTAATAGGAAACTCTATGAACCAAAGTAATTTAGTTAGATATTAACTCAGTTTTTCTGAGAT